>JAHLFF010000306.1 GCA_018883945.1 Candidatus Acinetobacter avistercoris | reverse complement strand
ACCTTGTTTTGCTCAAAGTAAGTTGGTAGCGGGAGCTGGATTTGAACCAACGACCTTCGGGTTATGAGCCCGACGAGCTACCAGACTGCTCCATCCCGCAACAAATGCAAAAACTTTCAACTTAAAAAAATTAAGCTGCTTATTTTCTTCGCTAAAAAATAAGGAGGTAACGAATGCTAGTGTTAACCAACAAATTTTGCCGTTAAAAAAGACTTGAACCCAAAGAGCCAAGAACATTTAAAATAGAAAATTGATTACCTTAAAATTGGTAGCGGGAGCTGGATTTGAACCAACGACCTTCGGGTTATGAGCCCGACGAGCTACCAGACTGCTCCATCCCGCAACAATAAATACACTGCATACACCAACTTATATTCTGGATTCATAAGTTGGTGCGGAAGGGGGGACTTGAACCCCCACGCCCGAAAGCACTACCACCTCAAGGTAGCGTGTCTACCAATTCCACCACCACCGCAGCTGACAGGCATTCTAGTGGCTTGATCAAAAAATTGAAAGTAAAATATTCAATTACGGGGTAGGTTTTGGTGCAGTTGTTGAAGTTTCAGGCGTTTTTTGTTCAACTTGCTCAGTTACAGGCAAAGTTTTAAGTCCATAAGCATCTGTAGTCTGCTGTTTTGCTAAATATGCCAGAGTAATACTGGTAATAAAGAAAATCGCCGTTAACACACCTGTTAAGCGTGTTAAAAAGTTAGCCGAACCTGAAGCGCCAAATACTGTTGCTGCGCCACCACCACCGAACGAAGCACCTGCATCTGCACCTTTACCGTGCTGCACTAAAATTAAAACGATCATTAATACTGCTAAAATGATGTGCACCACCAGTACAAAATTTTGCATGATGAACTCCTAGTTATTTTGATTGAGCAAATGCGTGAGCAATTTGATAGAACGACTCAGCATTTAACGATGCACCACCAACCAGCGCACCATTGATATCTGGACAAGCAGCCAACTCTACGGCATTTTCTGCTTTAACACTACCGCCATACAAAATAGCTGTGTTTGCACCGAATGGCGTAATTTGAGTTAAGCCTTGACGAATTTTTGCATGCATCGCTTGAGCATCTTCAGGAGAGGCTGTTTTCCCCGTTCCGATAGCCCAAATTGGTTCATATGCGATGGTAATATTAGACCATTGCTCTGCATTTACCACGACACTAATGTCACAAATTTGTTGTAATACAACTTGTTCCGCCTGACCCGCTTCACGCTGTTCAAGACTTTCACCTACACAATAAATAATGTGCAAACCTGCTGACAAAGCATTTTTTACTTTTTCAGCAACAACAGATGCTGTATCTGCAAATATTTCACGGCGTTCAGAGTGACCAATCAACACATAATCAATTTGACTATCTTTGAGTAATTCCGCACTCACCTCACCTGTATAAGCACCCGTCCCTGCGATACGAGAAACGTCTTGTGCAACAGTCATGACCTCTACAGCAGCGTCTTCCAACTGTGCTTTAGTTGTTAAAAGCGCAATTGAAACTGGTGCCACACCTATACGACATGTTCCAGCGAGGATATCGCCAGCTTTAAGTTGTTGCTTTAAATCTGTAATTAATTGTTGAGCGTTAGCCTGCATTGGGTTCATTTTCCAATTGCCTACAACCCACGGAGTAATAGTCGAACCCGACATAGATCTAACCTTCTCTCTAAAATGCGCATATTCTACACGTAATTTTGAAATTTAAAGTATATTTTCAATTCTGAAGAGATGACTTGAAAAGCATGTGTTAAAAAATAAACAATAAACACATCATGATTAATGAAAAAAACCTTAGTTAGTTCATTCTTTTTTAATCAATTCAGCCTATTTTAGTGGTTTTAAGTATAGAATTTTTTACTCAGAACCGTATAATTTTCATATTGAAAATTATAAAATAATTTAAGGCGTTGGGGATGAGTTTAGAGCAAACTGCACCAAAATTTTCAGGGATCAGTCGTCGCTTAGTGAGTGAAGGGATTCTCAGTGCTCAACAAATGCAGTCTGCGGTTCTAAATGCAAAAAAAAACCATCAACAACTTATCCCGTTTTTAGTCGAACATTTGCATATTAAATCGAGCATCATTGCAGAACTTGTGGCTCAAGAGTTTGGCGAACCTTTTTTTGATCTTGATGCCTATGACACGAACTTATTACCTAAAGACATCGTTGCTACGAATCTGATCACTAAGCATCAAATTCTCCCGTTGTTTCAGCGTGGTATTACACTTTTTGTTGCCACTAGCGATCCAACAAATATTGAAGCCCTCGAAGCGATACGCTTTAACAGTAAGCTTACGGTGGTTCCCATCACGGTCGAAATGGACAAACTCGAACGTCTTATTGATAGAAACTTTGCGAATAGCGATGATTTTAATTTTGACAGCGAAGACTTAGATGTCGATATCATCGCTACAGACCCCAATCAAACTAACGATGATGACAATAACGCGCCAGGTGATGACTCCCCTATCGTTAAATATATTAATAAGTTATTGGTCGATGCAATTCGCATGGGCGCATCAGATCTGCATTTTGAACCCTATGAAAAAAGCTACCGTGTACGCTACCGTATCGATGGCGTTTTAAGACTGATCGCAAACCCACCTTTAAAACTTGCCAATCGTTTGGCATCACGTCTTAAAGTCATGTCACAAATGGATATTTCTGAAAAACGTGTCCCGCAAGATGGGCGAATCAAATTAAAACTTTCAAAATCCAAAGCCATTGATTTCCGTGTGAATGCTTTACCCACACTGTTTGGTGAAAAAATAGTCTTACGTATACTTGATCCCACCAGTGCCATGCTTGGTATTGATGCTTTGGGTTATGAAGAAGATCAAAAAGCATTGTTTATGGAAGCCCTTGAAAAGCCACAGGGCATGCTTTTAATCACAGGGCCAACTGGCTCTGGTAAAACTGTATCGCTCTATACTGGTTTAAATATTTTAAATACTGAAAACTCGAATATTTCTACTGCCGAAGATCCTGTCGAAATTAATTTAGATGGCATTAATCAAGTCAACGTCAACACCAAAGTCGGGCTTACTTTTTCGCTCGCGCTTAAATCATTCTTACGTCAAGATCCAGATATTATTATGGTCGGTGAGATTCGTGACTTAGAAACTGCTGAAATTGCCATCAAAGCAGCGCAAACAGGTCATATGGTCATGTCAACCTTGCATACCAACAGTGCGCCTGAAACACTGACAAGATTAAGAAATATGGGAGTACCTTCTTTCAATATTGCCACATCGATCAATCTCGTGATTGCTCAACGATTGGCGCGCCGTTTATGTAATCATTGTAAAGCGCCGATCGATGTTCCTAAAAAAAGCTTACTTGAATTAGGTTTCACTGAAAATGATCTGGCTAATCCTGACCTAACTATTTTTCAACCTGTAGGCTGTTCTGAATGTAGAGAAGGATATAAAGGTCGTCTGGGGATTTATGAAGTGATGAAAGTCACACCAGAAATTTCAAAAATTATCATGGAAGATGGAAATGCACTTGATATCGCAGCTGCTTCTCAAAGGCAAGGAGACAAAAATCTCCGTCGCTCTGGATTGATTAAAGTCATGAAAGGTTTAACTTCACTACAAGAAGTTAATCGCGTAACCAGTGAATAATTATAAAATAATATAAGGAATCATTATGGCCGTTAATAAAGTGCAAATAATGCCAACCTACTCATACGAAGGCTTCGATCGTAAGGGAGTGAAGGTTAAAGGGGAAATCGTTGCTCGAAACCTGCAATTGGCAAAAGTCACGCTGCGCAAACAAGGCATCAGTGTCAGAGGCATTCGAGAAAAAAGGAAGAATATTCTCGAAGGCGTCATGAAGAAAAAAGTATCGACACTCGATATCACGATTTTCACTCGCCAACTTGCAACAATGATTAAAGCGGGTGTACCGCTGGTACAAAGCTTCGAAATCGTCGCAGAAGGTCTGGACAATCCTGCCATGCGTGAAGTCGTTTTAGGAATCAAAAGTGAAGTAGAAGGTGGTAATACTTTTGCGGGTGCACTCAGAAAATATCCTCAACACTTTGATAATTTATTTTGTTCATTGGTCGAATCAGGTGAACAATCGGGTGCGCTTGAAACCATGCTAGACCGTGTAGCGGTTTATAAAGAAAAAAGTGAGGTTCTGAAACAAAAAATTAAAAAAGCAATGAAGTATCCAATCGCTGTCATTATTGTAGCCCTCATTGTCACCGTTATTTTAATGGTCAAAGTCGTTCCTGTATTTTCTGAAATGTTTAGTTCATTTGGGGCTGATCTTCCAGCATTTACCCAAATGGTGGTTGGCATGTCGAACTGGACGCAAAAATATTGGTTTGTCTTATTGATTGGCATTATTGCTGTCATCATTGCTTTTATCCAAGCCAAAAAACGCAGTAAAAAATTGCGCGATGGCTTAGACAAATTATCATTAAAAGTCCCTATTTTTGGTGACTTGGTTTATAAGGCCATCATTGCTCGTTACAGCCGCACGCTTTCAACTACGTTTGCAGCAGGTGTTCCATTGATCGACGCATTACAGTCGACTGCAGGTGCTACCAACAATGTGGTTTATGAAGAAGCCGTGATGCGTATTCGTGATGATGTTGCAACAGGTCAACAACTTCAATTTGCCATGCGTGCTACCAATTTATTTCCCTCAATGGCGATTCAGATGGTGGCGATTGGTGAGGAATCTGGGTCTTTAGATACGATGCTCGACAAAGTCGCAACGCATTATGAAAGTGAAGTTGACAATGCCGTTGATGGCTTAACCTCGATGATGGAGCCCTTTATCATGGCGATACTCGGCGTTCTGGTTGGCGGTCTTGTTATTGCGATGTACCTTCCAATTTTCCAAATGGGTTCCGTGGTTTAATGAACGAGCTTCTTCACTATTTAATTCAAACACCTATCGCGCTCTATCTTGTGGTGGGCGTGGTGTCACTCTGTATCGGTAGTTTTTTAAACGTCGTGATTTACCGAACGCCAAAGATGATGGAACAGGAATGGCAGCAAGAATGCACCATGCTGTTACACCCTGAACAAGCCATTATTGATGAGTCCAAACTGACATTAAGTCAACCCGCTTCTACATGCCCACAATGTAAAACCAAAATTCGTTGGTTCCAGAATATTCCGATCATCAGTTGGCTTTTTCTCAAAGGCAAATGTGGATCTTGTGAGAACCCAATTGGCATTCGCTATCCTTTGATCGAACTTCTTACAGCAGTGAGCTCATTGATGGTCGTTGCGGTTTATGGCCCAAGTATTCAAATGCTGTTCGGTCTCATTTTAACGTGGATGTTAATTGCACTCACGTTTATCGATTTTGATACGCAACTTCTCCCCGATCGATATACACTAACCTTAGCCGGATTAGGTTTAGCGCTCAATAGTTACTCTATTTATGTCTCACCAAGTTCTGCTATCTGGGGTTATATCATTGGTTTTCTCTGTCTTTGGACAGTGTATTACTTGTTTAAAGTGATTACTGGTAAAGAAGGTATGGGTTATGGCGACTTTAAACTCCTAGCTGCATTAGGAGCATGGATGGGGCCCCTACTATTGCCTTTGATTGTATTGCTCTCTTCCTTGGTCGGTGCCATTATTGGTATCATTTTGCTCAAAATCAGAAAAGAGAATCAGCCTTTTGCATTTGGACCCTATATCGCCATTGCAGGTTGGATTGCTTTTTTATGGGGTGGAAAGATCATGACGGCTTATCTCGGTGGATAAGGTTTGATCAGTGTTTGAATAAGACTCTGAATAAAACCCTGAATTAGAATCCGTATAAAATATTGAATAAGATCCAGCATAGATCATCTAAGCATACAAGCCAGGCAAATCATCTCGAATAGGAATCACGATGTCTTTTATTTTGGGTTTAACAGGTGGTATCGGTAGCGGGAAATCTGCTGCAAGTCAGTGGTTCGAAACCCAAGGCATTACCGTGGTTGATGCGGATATTGTGGCCCGCGAAGTCGTTGCGAAGGGTCAACCTGCTTTAGAACAGATTCATACCGCCTTTGGCGACTGGGTCATACTCGACAATGGTGATTTAGATCGCACAGCTTTACGCGACTATATTTTTAAAGATGCCTCAGCTCGTCAGCAACTTGAAGCGATTACGCACCCTGCAATTCGACAATCATTGATTCAACAATTGGCTGCTGCCAGCAGTCCTTATGTCATTTTGGTGTCGCCACTCTTATTCGAGACCAATCAACACGAATTGACTGAGCGCACCCTCTTAATTGATAGCACCGTAGAATTACAAATTCAACGTGCAGGACAGCGTGATGGGCAAACCATTGAACAGATTAAAAAAATCATCAGTGTGCAAATGTCACGCGAAAATAAATTAGAACTTGCAGATGATGTTGTTTTAAATGATGGAAAATTAGAGCACTTATATCAACAATTAGCGCGCATGCATCAATTTTATTTAAAGCACAGCGCTACTAAAAACAGTGCTGATAATCACTAGCGCCCTAAAAATAGCAGCAAAAAAAACAGTCTTAATTAGACTGTTTTTTTTGCTGCTCTAATTGCTGCTGTAAGGAATCTTTTCTGAACCAACGCCAAGGTTGTAATGCCCCAACGCCCATCCCTACTAACCCGCAAATCATCGCAAAACTCAGTGGTTCTCCCAAAAGTGGAACCGCGATGATGGCAGCAATAAAAGGTGCCAAAGTTACAATACTCCCTGTTTTAAATGCACCCAAACGTTTGATCGCTTCAATATAAGTCAAGGTTGCAATGATCACCACGAAAACTCCATGGAAAATCGTCTGCATTACCAAATGCTCAACTTGAGCATCTGCTAAATGCTTAGGTATAAACAATAGATAAATCGGCACATAGACCAATGCTGACCAAATCGCGACGCCTGTCATCGCATGCCAAGCGGAGAGTTTCCATTGCCTTAATAAAACAGTGAAAATTCCCCACCAGATCGCACTCATAAAAAACAAGATGTCACCCATGCTAAAAGCAACTCCCGTTGCTTGATACATCAGATAACTCATTGCAATAATCGAACACAGCATGATGCTCAAACTCAGCCAAGTGTGACGATCAAAAGGTTGTTTAAACAATATATAGGCCGCTAAAGCGGTGCAAATCGGGATACTGCCATTTAAGAAAATGGCCGCATGGGCTGCTGGAACAAAGTGAAATGCGCTATAACACGTCAAGCAGTATGCAACACCACCCAACATCGCCAAGATAAAAGGTTCTTTTTTAAATAAAAAGCGTAAGTCTTTTTTATAGATGAGAATAGGCATTAAAATACAAAATGCCAAAATAAACCGTAACGCGGTAATGTCCCAAGGACTGATATGCCAAATTGCATTTAAACGAGCGCTAATGGTGAAGCCCCCCCAAATACACATTGTAATCACTACAAATGCATAACCTTGATAACGGGTGGACAGCACCATTTTAATCTCTTTTATCACGTGATTTTAAAAGACTTAAAATCCTTTAAAACAAGACTTCAATAATCAACAATAATCGAAATAAATAATCTCAATAAGCAGTGTGAATTACTTGGATTGACGTTGACGACAAGCCTCATATAATGCCATTCCTGTCGCTACACTCACATTTAAGCTTTGTAAGTTGCCACCCATAGGAATAAATACTTTTTGATCACACTGAGACTGTGTAATTGGACGTAAACCTGTATCTTCAGCGCCCATCACCAACATAATTGGCCCAGTCAAATCACATTCATGAACGGGTAAGGCTTGCTCATCGAGCATTGTTCCAATCACACGAACATTATATTTATCTTTGACCATTGCTAAGGTACGTGCCAAGTTGGTCACTTGAATAAACTTCACTTTTTCAGCACCACCAGCAGCCACTTTACGCGCTGTAGGTGTAAGGCCTACCGCACGGTCACGAGGCACAACAACTGCATGTACACCCATCGCCGCAGCCGTACGAATACACGCCCCAAGGTTATGTGGATCGGTTACTTGATCAAGTCCCAGTAGAAAAATATTTTGATTAGACTCAATCAATTTTTCCAAGTCATTTTCATTTAATGTTGGATGCGCACGTACAGCTGCTACAACACCTTGATGAAAAGGCTGACCCGCGAGCTTTTCTAAACTATCTCGACTGGCTTGTTGAATACTCACCCCAAAAGGATCTGCCAATTCAAAAATACGTTTCAAGCGCTGATCGTCACGACCTTTTAATGCAAATAAAGTCAAAACGCGTTCTGGTTCTAACTCCAATAATGACTCAACTGAATGAATGCCATAATAATATTCGGGTTTAGCCATGAACGACCTCAACTCATTTAATAAAAAACAGAAAAAGAAAAATCCCGCAAAGCCAACTTTACAGGATTTCATTTGAACTTTAGTTTAACCGATTTTGCTTAAAATTTCTTTGTCAAATTCAGTTAGAAAAGGATTAACCTTCTAGATGGCACACATAATCCAAAACCTCATCTGTCTCGATTTTAAATTTGCTGTTCCCTGGTACGTAGAATGACTGGCCTGCTCGGAATAGCTCATGCTCTTCACTTTCACCAATTCGAACTCGACACTCACCTGAAATAATTTCCATACGTTCAGGCACATGCGTTTCAAAAGTTAGGGCTTGTTCAGTGGGGAGAATAACACCCAATGTTTTCTTCGTTCCATCTTCAAACTGTACGGTATGGCTAATGCATGTTCCGCCAAAATATACATTTGATTTTTTTAATACCGTTACATGATCGAATTGTGAAGTCATGCGTATTCTCCAAATGATGCGCATATTATAAATTTTAGTTGACGTAGTTTAATAGCGCTCGCACAACTAATCAATTGATGTTTTAAGTCTTATTCATGTTTAAATTATATCATTCAGACTTTAAATTTCACTTCATCCTGCCTAAGCACTCGATATAAATTTTGTCACGATTTAAGACAGGAGCAGTATACCGAAAAAGCCTATTATTAAGTTCATCGACTAAGGTCGAATATACAGTTTTAAGTCTAATTTTTTCTATGCTAGCAGCTTAATTTGTTTTCACCCCAGTAAAAACCGATGAAAAAATTACTATTTTATTCACGTATCTTTATTTTTAGCCTATTAGACTTATCTCATCAGTCATTTTTTACTCAACAAGTTCACAATCAGTCATCCCTCATCCTAAGCTCTCAGAGGAAAAAGGTATATTTACGATAGATAAAGTCCTCAAGCATTCTGATCAAGACTCCTATCTCTTGACACTCATTCCAAACACTACACACCTCTCCTGACTTTCCAAACAGTATATTCATCCTGAATTCAATTTTATGCACTTGAAATTTGTATGATTCATATATCCAAGTTTCACTTAAGCGCAGAATTTATTTTAAATTTTCTTTAAAGCTTTCAGTGTATTGATTGTTTTATATCAGAGAAATTTATGTTCAGGGTCTTTTTAAGTTAGAATTGTCATGAATCGTCTTATATTAAAATATCCAGTCACTTGTGACATAAACAAAAATTCACTATCTTAGAACCACAATTTCGCAGCTTGGATGCGTTTATGCTGACACACTTAAATCTGATCAATTTTGCCCTAGCCGATAATTTATCCATTGATATTGAAAAAGGTTTCAATGTTCTTACTGGTGAAACAGGTGCAGGTAAATCTTTATTACTGGATGCGTTATCTGCGTGTCTAGGCGAACGTACAGATACAAATTATGTTCGTTATGGATCAGAAAAAGCTGATGTCACTGCCGTTTTTAGCTATCACCTAAATAGCCCTGAAGCAGAGTGGTTGAACACGCATGAGTTGGCGGACGAGTCAGGCGAAATTCATTTACGTCGTGTTATTTTTGCCACTGGACGCAGCAAGGCTTGGATCAATGGTCGACCGAGCAGTCTGTCTGAACTCAAAGAAATTGGCCGTTTATTGGTGCAATTATATAGTCAGCACAGTCAGCAACAGCTTTTAGAGCCGCCTTATCCAAAACATTGGTTAGACCGCTATCATAATTTTCATCAACATACGCTCGCTGTTAAAGACAGCTACAACGCTTGGCAAAAGAACATTCGACAACATCAGGCTGCATTAGATGCTCAAAGTAATCGTCTACAGCGGATTGATAGCTTAAACCTACAGCTTGAAGAACTTGAAGAAACGATTCATACCGATTACACAGAAATTGAACAAGAATTTGATCGTTTAAGTCATCATGAACACATCATGCAAGACTGTAGTTATGCCGTAAATACTCTTGCTGAAGACGAACAAAATATTAGCCAAGAAATATCCACGATCATACGAAAATTAGAAACACATTCGGGTCGTAGCGGACAGCTTTCTGAAATTTATAACTCATTGCTCAATGCGCAAAGTGAATTGGAAGATGCCAGCGCAAACTTAAAACAATATATTGATCGTCAAAGTTTTGACCCTGAACGCATGGAAGAGCTGAATACACAACTTGAAGTGTTTCATAGACTGGCACGTAAATATCGTATTCAACCTGAAGAGCTCAAACTTCAATACGAAACATGGCAAGACGAATTAACCCAGTTACATCAACTCGAAGACCCTGAGATCTTGGCTGAACAAGTTGAAGCTTCACATCAAATATTTTTAGAAAAAGCACAATACCTAGATGAAATTCGTCGCGCTGCAGCAGCGCCATTGGCAAAGCAACTCACTGAACAAGTAAAACAGTTGGCTTTACCTGAAGCATATTTTGAATTTAGATTCGATCCTTTGGAACAACCATCAGCAGAAGGTTTTAGCTTTATTCAACTGCTCTTTACTGCGAATAAAGGCATCCCCGCTCAACCGCTAGGCCGTGTGGCATCAGGTGGAGAATTGTCTCGTATTGCCCTCGTCATGCAAGTGATGAATGCTGAAAAAACAGAAGCTGAAGTGCTTGTCTTTGATGAAATCGATGTCGGTATTAGTGGTGGAACGGCTGAGATTGTCGGTCGTCTACTGGCGGGGCTGGGACAGCACGTCCAAATTCTATGTATTACCCACCAAGCCCAAGTTGCAGCGCAATCCGATCAGCACTTACTGGTTAAAAAATTGCAGACAGATCCTGCCAGTAGCACCATTATTTCTCTGGAAGAATCAGCACGTATAGATGAGTTGGCACGCATGACTGGAGGCGTTGAAATCAATGAAACGACGCTGCAACATGCAAAACAACTTCGTCAATTAAAATTCCAAGCACGCTCATAAGAATGAGCTTGAATCACTCATATAGATCTAAAGCTCGGTTATTGTTAATTTTTTCTAATCAGTTAGCCTGTTCATTCATGCATAAATTCATTGTTCATTCGTGCTGATTCAAGTATGTTGATGATTAAAGCTTTCAAATTTTAAAATATTTAAATGAAGGAGAAGCCTTTAGGTGACTAAACAATTTCTGACCCATCGTTGTCTTATCGCACCGCCTGATTTAGCGGATGATTTCTTCGCGCATACAGTGGTTTATATTGCACGCCATGACCAAGATGGAGCTCAAGGAATTATTATCAATCGGCCTACAGGTATTCAAGTCAAAGAATTGCTCAATGATTTAGATATCGAAGCAGATCATGTTCATCCACACGAAGTATTGCAAGGCGGCCCTTTACGTCCTGAAGCAGGTTTTGTGATACACACTGGTCAACCGACGTGGCATTCGTCCATAGCCATGGATGAAAACTTATGTATTACCACGTCAAAAGACATTTTAGATGCGATTGCACAAAATCAAGGCGTTGGACGTTATCAAATTGCTTTAGGCTATGCCAGTTGGGAGAAAAACCAACTCGAAGATGAGATGTCACGTGGCGATTGGCTCATTTGCGACTCAGATATGGACTTAATATTTAACTTACCTTATGACGATCGCTGGGACGCTGCCTATAAAAAAATGGGTATAGATCGGACTTGGTTATCTTCAGAGATTGGACATGCCTGATTTGACGCAACCACAATTAATCATGGCTTTTGACTTCGGCACACAAAAAACAGGAATGGCGGTGGGTTCTTCACTGATCGAAAGTGCAACCCCGCTAGCGCTATTTCCCATGAAAGATGGTATTCCCAATTGGGATGAGCTATTAAAAATCGTTAAACAACATCAGCCAAATTTATTTTTGGTCGGTTTGCCATTAAATATGGATGATTCAGAGTCTGATTTGTCTGCACGTGCGCGCAAATTTGCACGTCGATTACGTCATCAGACCAACATTGAAACACTGATGGTAGATGAACGTCTCACCACCCGTGAAGCACGTGATGAGTTAGATCAGTATCAAGCGCAAGGCCGTGCTAAAAAACTTTCAGCAGATAGTATTGCTGCTGCGCTGTTCATTGAAAGTTGGTATCGAAATCCTGAAGGTTTGACGCCATAACTACCAATCGAATCTTCAAAATGATTTAAAAGTGGAACATCAAAAAAATGTATCGAAAGATGCATTTTTTTAATTAACCTCAACAGCGCGCACCACTGTCTCTTAGTCTTACTGTTTTGCCTTTTCAATATGGATGGTCGCTGTCCGTCCTGCCACAAACGATAATTCATTTTTAGGCAATTCATCTAAGATAATTTTAACAGGTACACGCTGCGCTAAACGCACCCAACTAAATGTCGGGTTCACATTGGCAAGTAAACCTGAACTTGGACTGCGTTCACGGTCTTCGATCCCTGAAGCCATGCCTTGTACATGTCCTTTCAATTTTTGTGAGTCGCCCATTAACTCAACCGTAACGGGAGCACCAACATAAATTTGATCGAGCTTGGTTTCTTCAAAATATCCCACAACATATAATTTTTCACGATCAATCAAAGCTGCAACAGCTTGTCCAGTGGTAATATAACTGCCTTCTTGCAATTCAAAATTGGACAGTGTCCCATCTGATGGTGCAACCACTTCCGAACGCGTTAAGTTCAACTGCGCTAAATTGACCTGATTTTGGGCCACCTCAATCAACGCTTTTTGTTGCTTAATATTCGCGTGGGCTTGAGTGATCATCGCCTCTAATTGAATGTGTTCCGCTTGTGCTTGATCACGTGCCGCAAACATTTGATCTTGTTCTTGCTTCGAAATCGCACCATCCATGAGGCTGGCATAGCGCACTGCATTTTGTTCAGCAAGTTTCGTGCTGGCCTTAGACTTGATGAGATTGGCTTCGGCTTGCGCCAATTCAGCTTCAGCTGATGCCAATTCGGCATTGGTTTTAAGTAAGTCTGAACGCGCTTGTTCCACTTCCAAATGTTTACGGGCAACATCAATCTTAAAAAGCACCTGACCTTTTTTCACCGTTTGGTTATCTTGCACCAAAACTTCAGTCACAATGCCAGAAACATCGGATGAAACATGAATAATATCACCACGCACACGACCATCCCGAGTCCAGGGTTCTACGGTGTAATAATTCCAAATTTGTACCAGAGCAAAAATCGCTAATATCAACATAATGATACCAAGCAGCGGGCGACCAAACTGCTGTATCTTCGTTTTATTCATACTCTAAATTTTCCTATTTCGTGTGCGCTGCATTGATCGCCTACTGGGCTTAAAAGAATCTAGCTGTGCTATGCGTAAGCCAGAGTACAACGACGTAAAGACAAAGATAAAAAAGGCTGGGATAAATGAACCAACCCTCATCTACATAACGATTTATTCCTACGCGGAGCAGTAGAAATATCAGATAAGCAATGAGTGCATAAACCAATAAAACCGGCACATATACACCATAAAAATTAAACTCACCCATATACTTTGTCGCCCTGAGATAAAGATTTAATCGTACTCGTATGGAATAAACTACAACGAATATTATTCAAAGCCATTGCTAAGCGCTCTGACCATTCTGAACGTGCACCTTCATGAATCTGTAAAAATATTTTCTCGATCATCTTCAAAATCTTTAATTGCTCATCCTCAGTATTTTTATCTAAAACCTTTTGAGATAAGTATTGATCCAAACCCTTTTGAAAGATTTTTAAATCCCTTAATAACTGAGGTGATGCCATCCGTTCGTTGTTTTGTTTAAACCGTGATTGTTGCTCTATCAACTCATTTAATCGACTCAAGTCAACAGCTGCACTGGCCTCAATTAAAACCAGATCAATCTTGTTCTGGAGTCCAACAGATTTTGTCATTTTGGTATTGAGCACACCAATTTGATCAAACATAAGACGTAAATGTCTTTGAAATTGCTCACCATAAGGTAAATATAAAGCTTCTCTTAAGGCACGATAATGCAAAGATAAAATTCGTTGAATGGACATATCTGGAGATATGGCTATCACAATATGGATAATATAAACAGAAATAATCGGACCTAAAATCGTACCCAAAGTCGCATCAAAAAATAAAATAGGATCTAAATGGAAAATATTTTGAAAATTCAATCCCATCATCACGCCCATTATTAGCGGTAAAGCAATACCTGTTAAAGGTGGATGAGGGAAAAGCATGAGGCAATAAATACAAAACGGTGCGAGTACCAGCACCAACTGCCAGAACTCTGTTACAACGGGAAAAATACCAAAAGCATAAATAAAAACAATAACCCCCGCATAGATATTCCCCCGAATAAACATGCGTAATGCGGGCACAGGATTATCCATTGCTGTGAGAATACACGCGCTGATTGCAGCCATTTCCGCCATCATAAAGCCTGCATTCCAACCACTTAAAACCCAAAACATAGTCGATATAAAAATAATTAAAAATCCAGAAATACCACCACGAACGGCTACACCGTGATCGCGATGTAATTTTGGATACTGACCTTTTAGCTTTCTTTTTACTTTAAACTTACGAACACTTTTATCGCTATGAGAACTTTGATTATTTTCTTGCTGTATGTATGCCCAAATCATTCTTAAACTTTGAACATTTTGTAAAGCATGCCGAATATCCATTTGCAAACTCATCAAAATCACTTTTTGCTGGCTATTTGCTGTATGGATTGCTTGTTGAAATAGCCCTTTGAGTCCATCAGGCAGCTCATTGGTGATTAAAGATGAATGTTCTAAACCTTGCGTAATCGCCAACTGTATTTGAGCTTCCACAGCCGTTAGAAAAACTTGAGCGTCTTCTGTTTCATTCAGCTGTTTGATTCGTTCAGACATTGCAACCAGATTAGACACCAAGATGGAAAGTTGATGCATCATTTCATGTAGTGTTTTAGTCAAACCAGATAAGGTTGAATTCTCATAATTCAAGTGAATCGCTAAAATATGTAAATCAGCAATATCACGTGTAATTTTTGATAGTGCTTTTTTAGGCTCAGCCTCTTCCGCTCTTTGAATGATACGGATAAAAGTCGATTCACTGTCTTTCAGGGTGCTTTTGATTCTGGATTGAATAACACGTCCAATTGACTGTGGGAAAATCAATGCGCTGACCAAGCCACTACAGACGACTCCGACGGTAATCTCAAGAAAACGCCCCAAAGCCATATCAAAGATTGAAACAGTGTCAATATAATGAACGCTGTTATAGCAAACAATAACGGTTGTATATCCTGCCAATAAAAAAGCGTAGCTGCGCGGCGTTCGATCTAGCAAAGAAATATACAAACATAATGCAACCCAGCTGGCTAAAAACAAGGTAAAGAGCAGTGGATAATGCAGCAAGATTGGCGTTGCAAATAAAGCAACCAATGCCCCCATCATAGTACCTAATACACGGAAAACACTTTTTGAAAGTGTTAAGCCTGTAAACGGATTGGCTATGACAAAAACCGTACCGATCGCCCAAATGGGATAATGCAGATTCAACTTAAAAGAGACGTACAAGGCCAGAATACCGGCCATAAATGTTTTTACTGCAAATATCCAATCACTTTTTGAAGGTCTAAAAGCAAGAATGGGCTTAAGTAAAAACATAAAAATTCCATTAGGGGTTTAATTTCGCACAGCCTGTCTCATCCCTTCAGCTTAAAAGTGAAGTGATTTTAAAAGTTGAATCGCAAATTGGATCGAAAATGAGAGTGGTTTGTAGCAGACGTGATTTCAAGTTAATCACATTAGGATATTTTATAAATATTTTTAAATAACTTCAATTGATTTTTTATTTAAATTATCGTATTTTGATATTTGATTCCATTTTAAACACATTATATTGATATTTTTTTCACATTAAATCGTACAAGTTATTTTTTCTAAACGCTATTTTATAATTTATAAGCTATATTATTCAGAATCATTTCTCATTTTATAAAATGTGCAAAAACCTATGGCGCTAACAAGTTTTGGTAAAATTCTCACGATTTTTAATTTGTTTTCAATTTCACGTCCAGTGATTAATGTAGACGTCATCGCTGAGGAACTTTCGTTATCAAAACCGACCAGTTATCGATATTTAAAAGAACTTGTTGCTGCGGGATTATTGCAACGCTTAAGCGGAACGTCAGGTGATTATACGCTTGGGACTCAAATTGCAGTTCTCGATTTTATTTCTCGAAAAACAGATCCCCTCGTTCAAATCAGTATTCCTTACATGCGTGAAATCACTGAGCGCACCGAATTATGTTGTCTGATTACACATCTCAATGAAGACAATTGTATAGACCTCCATCATGAGCGATATAAAGATACGCCCTTACTTTCATATGGTCGGGGTTGCCCTCGCCCTGTGTTTATTGGCTCTTCCCCGAAAGTGATTATTGCGTATCTGCCTAAACCGCAAATTAAAAATTATTATGATCGTTTCGCGCAAGAGTTAGATGAAGTCGGTTTCGCGTCTGATGAAAATACGTTTATGCAAAAAATGAAAAAAATTAAAAAAGATGGCTTTTATTTGTCTGAAGGAGAGCTTGATCCCAATATTTCTGGACTTTCAGTTCCTATTAAATTTTCGAATAAAGTAGCACCTTTAGCACTGACTGTGCTTGCATCAACAAATCGTTTTGAATTTATTAATGTCGAAAAAATTATTGAAGTATTGAAGCAAATTTCACTGCAAATTGAAAAAAAATTTCAAGCGGTTGAACCCCTTTCTGTGGATAGCGATATTATGTTGTAGTCGGATAAAAATACCGAAAGGTCAAATTCACGCGAGGCTCTATAATTTTAGTTGATTTGGCAAGCATGTGTTTCCAGTGAAGTTGAGTTTGCCCTTTCATCACGATCAATTGGCCTGTGTGCAACATCACATCAACCAATTCAGCATTACGCTTATGCTTAAAACGAAATTTACGCTTCGCCCCTAAACTCAAAGATGCAATAACAGTCTCACAATCTGTAGAGACTAAAGACTTTTCATCATCACTATGCCACCCCATGGCCTGCGTTCCATTTTCATATAAGTTCGCCAAACATGAATTAAATGAGTGATTCGTGATTTGCTCAATTTGTTGTTTCAGTTGCAATAAGCGTGGATTCCACGGTTGCGCTTGTTTTCGCACGCCCGAATAGTGATATTGATAATCTTCATCACCATACCAAGCAATTTTACGATCCGTTTTAAAATGCTTTCCATACAGAAAAGCTTCATCATGTTGCCAATTCAAATCTGTCAAAAAATAATCTAAATATGATTCTGCCTGATGAGCCTCTAAAATAATGCCGTAATCCTGTACTACACCATCATAAGGCAATACGTTATCAGCGCTTTCTGGTAAAAACAGCTCGAAGTTCATAGCGGCAGATATAGTGTCTTTTCGAAAAATAATATTTTATATATAAGCGTGTTTACTATATTGCAGCAAGTGCATTCACAATTTAAAACACAGCAAAAGCTTGTGACGACTTATTTTCAAGCATAGACTAAAAGCACTTCAAACAATAAAAACAACCGCTTATGAATTTATGGTTATTGTTTAATAAATTAAGACCTTTTGTTCAACCGTATAAAATACTTGTCGTTGTCACCTTAATTCTGACCTTGATCGGCTCATTCACAGCACAAGTAAATGCGCTCACGCTTCAATATGCCGTGGATAGTATTAATGAACTGATCGAAAATGGTCTTGGATTAGCAGAAGGCTGGAATATCCTCATCACCATCTCTGTCATTTTATTGGGCAAAGAAATCGTGAATGCTTTCGTCCAGTTTGGACAGAAATTTTATGGTGAAAAACTCAGAATTTTAGTATCTCAGGATTTAGCACAAGGCATTATTGAAAAGTTTCTGACCTATCGCTTGGCTTTCTTTAATGAAGACAATAACCAGGCAGGTAAACTACAGACGCGTATCGATCGCGGAATTGGTTCACTTACCCGCTTGGTTCAAATTTTCTTTATTGATATTTTACCGTTATTTACCAGCGCATTTGTGGCTTTAGCGCTCATGTACTATGCCAACATTTATGTCGGTTTAGTCGCAACAATTATTGTGCCAATCTATTTCTGGTTAACCTATAAACAAGCGCAAAAACTAGGGGGTTGGCGCAGAAATTTACGTGATGGTCGAGAGAAAAAGAGTCAAGGAATCTTAGGGATTATTAATTCGATCACTGTGATTAAGTCTTTTAACCGCGAAACCATTGAGTCCACGAAACAGCTCAAATTACAAAAAGAATTGACCGATAATCAGATGCAAACGCGTCAAATTAGCTTTTTATTTGATGGTGCTAAAACATTTGTTGAGCAAATTGGTATTGTCCTGATCATTATTCTCACTGCTTATTTTGTCTTAGACGGGCAAATGAGTATCGGGATGATTATGTTTCATGTGTTGTTGTTTAATAATGTGTCCGCACCAATTCGCTCGTTACATCGAATTTATGATGAAGTGAATGATGCCATGATTTACTCGGAAAGTTTCTTCAAAATTTTAGAAGCCGATGATGAAATTGAGTCTAGCGGAAATAATAAGCCGCCGATTACAGGTCAATTTCAGTTAAATCATGTCGATTTTACTTATCCAAATGGTCACAAGGCCTTACACGACATACAAATGACCATCCGTCCCAATAAAATTACGGCGCTGGTCGGTCTTTCTGGCGCAGGTAAATCAACGCTCATCAGTTTACTCGACAAATTTTATCAACCTGATTCTGGCGAGATTTTATTAGATGGTGTGAATATTGAAGCAATTGATACGCAGTACTTACGTGATCATATCGGTTTAGTTCTGCAAAAAAATCATATTTTCCAAGGGTCTATTTTTGACAATATTCGTTATGGAAAAATAGATGCCACACAGGAAGAAGTGGAATTAGCTGCTCAAAAAGCTTCAATTCATGATCAGATTTTACAGCTCCCACAAACCTATGATGCAGATGCACTGATGCTTTCCGGCGGGCAACAACAACGTATCGCACTGGCACGGATGTTTTTAAAAAATCCACCCATTATTTTTCTAGATGAACCTACAGCAAGCCTAGATGCCATCGCTTCAGAGCAAATCAAACAAAGCTTGGATGAAATCAAGCAAGGCCGCACCGTCATTATGATTTCACACAGCTTAGCGCAAATTATCGACGCTGATTATACTTATGTGATGCAAGAGGGTCGCATTGTAGAACACGGTGAACATAACGAGCTATATCATCAAGATGGTGCATATAAAGAGATTTTTGATGCCATGGCGAAAAGTCTGAACATCGAGAAGATTGCGAAAACGTTTGGCGATGATGGCGATGAAGAAACGCATAGCTAATCAGTCTTCACTCAACTGTTTGAGGGCATCATTCCAAAGGGCATCGAGAATATATTCTCGGTATTCTTTTGAATACGAAATTTCTAGGCAACGCATTAAATATGCTTGCAGATCAGAGGCCTGATAGCCATCTAATTTAGTTTTTAGTTGATGTGCGATATATTTTTCAACTTGTTTAGCAGTGTCAACATTATGACTGCCAAGTTGAAAATACCCTCCCATCGCGATGCCCGCTTCTTCTTTAAAATGCTCAGCATGAGATAGGCAATAAGCTATGCCGTAGTTGTGTAAATATTCTTCAGATTTGAGTTGATCTTCCGCATAAACAGACGTGCTCAAAAGTAAGCTAAATACACAAATTATTCTTTTAATATTCATATCCATTAGCCCTCTTTGATCATTTATTTTGTAATCGATAAGATCTGAATGCGTATTCTCTCACCCTCACCTTATTTTAAAGGGGGAATCAATTTGTACCTATCAACTTATTGCCGCTCAATGATCTTTTTTTGATTGCTAAGATTCTTAAATGAAGTGCAACAAAGATTAAATTATTGGAAAGAAGTAATATGAGATAGCATTTTGCTTCCGACCGACCAAAGTCAAAGTCAAAGTTGCATCAAGAACTATATTCATCTTACAAAAGAAGAAAAAGATCAGATTTATACCCTGTTACGTGAAGGTTTTTCCAAACGCTTTATCGCTGGGCGTTTAAATCGTTCACCATCAACGATCTCTAGAGAAGTCACTCGAAATAAAGCCAGAAATGGGTACTTCGCTAAACATGCTCATAAAGTCGCTTTAAAACGTCATCACTCCAATCCTAAAAGAATCCCATCTCATATTTGGCGCTTATTGATTTAAATCATTACACGGATGAGTATATTTCAGAAATCACTCAACGTTTGAATCAACGCCCAAGAAAAAGACTCGGCTTTAAAAGTACGAGACAGGTATTATGCCGACTACATGATGTTACACTTCAAACGATAATCTAATAATTTAAAAACCACATTTGATATGTGGTTTTTTTTACTTACAAAAAAAAATTATAAAAATTAAATAATTAAACTCAATACTTAAGCCTAGTTTAATCACAAGTAGGCACTTAACAAATTTAATACAAAACAACTCACAATAATTACATTAATTGTTAAGAAAGATTAATTGTTAAGTTATACCCAACCGACTGTTTAGATATAAGGTATTGTTATTATTAATATTATTTTATATAAGTCTTGTTGTTACTTACTTATGGGGATTTTAATGTCTAATAAATTATGGAAAGCATCAGTTATAACAACAGCAATTGCGACAGCGACTTTACTCGCTGGTTGTGGGGGAAGTAGTAATGGTGGCGACACAACACCAGAAAATAAAATCATTAAAGGATATGCAATCGACTTCGCATTAGAAGGTGCAGTTGTTGCATTGGACAATTGTAATAATTATGCAATTACAGACAATACAGGATATTTTGAACTTGATACAACAGACTGTACTGTAGAGTCAGATGCAATTAGTGTTACAGGCGGTACAGATAATGGGACTGGGCTTCCGTTTACAGGCACCTTAAAAATTAAAAATGATAACCTAGCAAGCTTAGGCAATATCACAATTTCCCCATTAACATCCCTTGAGTTTTATACAACCCCAGCCCATTTTACTCAAATTTTAACCAATTTAGGTTTATCCAATATTGGAGATGTTAAAACATTTAAACCAGAAACCAGCTCCGCAGATACCACTGCAAAGATATTTATTTTACAACAACTAATTACTAAACTTGAAGATGCACTTCAGATTGGAGCCGATCAAACTCAAGATGATGCCCATAAAGCAGCAACACTGGCTATCATTAATCAATTAATAACAACGCCTTTGTTTAGTCCAAATGTTCCTTTAGCAATCAATCCAACAACGATCAGCAATATCCTAGCTGATTCAAGTTTAAATAGTGCTACTCTGACTGGTATTAGTGATTCTTTAAATACAATCACGAGTATTATTGTCAGTGTGATCAATGATCCACAAACAAATACGGGTAATGGTCAAGCATTAGCAGATGCATTACAAAGCAATACAACTCTAAAAGATGAATTACGTACGCCAAGCTATGGAGATCTAAGCTTTGCATCAAATACGCTTACTCAGTTAAATAGTTCATCAGCAGCAGCGCCAATTTCATTATCTAAAGCTGCACTTTTAAATAGTTTGAATCTTTCTTTCAAATTGTCAAATCTGACATCAAATGCAACCGACACTGTTAAATTTGGTATAAAACTTGATGGACAACGTGGTAGTCAAACAGAAACTCTGAATTTAATTGTTGATCGAGTCCTAATTGAATACGATAGCTCAGGTCAAATTACTTCAGCGATAATTCCAGCAAATGCACCAATTGAGATTTCGTCAACATTAAGTACTGTAGGAAATACAACGATTAGCAACCTAGATCAAGTCAATCTTGCGAGTGCAAATGCTAATGGTTCATTAAACCTAACAGCTGTCCTTGATAGTAGTACTGTCCTATCCAATGCTTATAATACTTATTATAGTAAGTTAGCGACGGGTGATCGCGTAAATGCAACTGTTTATGTTTTACCAACGATCTACGCTATTCCAAATAAAGAATTAAGTCTTAACAATGGAAGTATCGCTGTTGGTTCGAAGCAATTCGTAGGCACAAGCATTATTGGTCATTTTGTATTGAACTAAGTCTTATCAAAAAGCCAGTCTCTATGTCTGGCTTTTTTACTTTTACAACTTCCATTAGGCTTTTACTTCAATGAAAAATAAGTGCTTAGCTTTAATCATTTGTACTTTTGCTCATACTTCTATCCAAGCATCACCTAACGATTTGTTCCTCACTGCAAAAAATCCGCAATTCAATACTAAAACCGGACTGTCTATAACTGTCGCTATTGATGCCGTGAACGATAAAATAGATTTTCTTGATTTTCGCGCTAAAGAGGGAATCCAAGACAATCAAACGGGTGATTATATTGGCGGACATATTTTAGCCGAATATATCCTTAATCCAAATTGGAAATTTGATGCGGGTTATTGGGATAGAGAAATTCAATACGCCTCAGATGAAAATAAAATCAAAAGTGCTCAAATCGGAGTGACATTTACACCTGATCTTAATCTCAGTAAAAATGATGCTTTAGCCTTTAAGTTAAGTGCATGGACAAATACAGCAAGCGACTTAAAAAAATCAACAAGCTCTCACATCAATGGTTATGTATTTGATCAAATTACCGTAAAAAATCCGGAAGATTTACAGTTACAACTGGATGCTATTTTTTCAAAAAAAATTGACTTTATGAATACTTTATCTGTACTAGGCAATGTAGGTTACAGCAAAGTTAAAGTTAACGAGCTTGAAGTAAGCACTCGTTATCAAAATTGTGCCATGAATATCAACATAGGTTCAGATAATCAATATAGCGGACAATTGGCTCAGCCATGTCAAATTGATAATACAATTGTGCATAAGCTCGATATTTCCGGGCAGGCTGAAGAGTTCGGTCTAAATATGCAGAAAGATCTCAATTACGATAGTTATTATGCAAGTCTCGGCGGTTCTTGGAATTTGAAATACAAGAAGTTCGAGAGCCAAATCGCGTATCAATACCAACGTTTGTGGCGTAATGACATCGATGATCGTGTATCTAATTTTAGCAATCAACCCATTAAAGACAATCACACGCTTGGTGTGAAATTCAGCTACGACATCACACCTAAAATTTCAACTTTTGTCCAAGGCGAACTCTATAAACATAACTTTGTAGGGAAAATTCCTTTTTTATATAACGGCGTTACAGCATCACGCTTAGATAAAAAATATGGGATTGCGTCACTAGGATTAAACTTTAAACTGTTTTAAAAAACACAGCCTAAAAGATAAATTAATAGCTTTTAGGCTTACTTAAAATATACGTTCATCCACACCTTCCCTATTTTTCAGTCAAATCTAAATAAATGTATTCACGTTTAAATTTCATCTGACTATCAAAGCCTGCTTAATTTTGCTAAATTAAAATCGAATAAAAATAAGCAAGATAGAATGAAAAAGACTCATTTAGCCATTATCGGTGCTGGAACTGCTGGCATCACAACTGCAATTTTACTCGCTCGCCAGGGTATTCATGTCACGATATTTGAAAAAGTCTCAGCGCTAGAACCTGTTGGTGCTGGATTACTCCTTCAACCTTCAGGCTTAGCAGTATTTGAGCACCTAGATGTTTTAGAACACGCGCTTAAACTTGGTGCGAAAGTCACAGGTTTAGAAGGTCGCCTATCCAACCATAAACTTTTGGTCAATAGTCACTATCATCAGGCCAATCCTCAGTTCTATGGCCTTGGTATTCACCGTGCCAGCTTATGCCATATCCTTGAAACGAAGGCCAGAGAATATCCTGATTTGATTCATTGGTGCATGAATGCAGACATTCAAAGCTATCAAGAAAGTCAAAATGAAGTGCGTATTCAAGGCAGTGTAGCTAAACAAAACTATACTGAATGCTTCGATGCAATCTTGATTGCCAATGGTGCGCGTAGCGAACTCAGACCCCGAAAATGGGTAAAGATTGATCAAGCTTATCCTTGGGGAGCAAAATGGACCATTGTTCCTGAGTGCCTAGAATTAGACCCCGAAATTCTGCATCAATTCTATGATCGTGCTCAAATCATGCTTGGGATTTTGCCCACAGGTGCAACACCTCAGCAAGCCGATAAACGTTATTCCAGTGTCTTTTGGAGTATGCCAACAGCGAAACTTGATCACTTCTTAACAACCAATTTAGAACATCAACAATGGTTACAAGATATTGAACATCTTTGGCCTGAAACCGCAATCTGGTTAAAGAAGGTCATTGCTGAACCTGAACTCGAACCGCAATGGTTATCTGCACACTACCGAGATGTGGTGATGTCAAAATTTGGCGAAGGTCGTGTCGGAATCATAGGCGATGCAGCGCATGCGATGAGTCCACAGCTGGGGCAAGGTGCGAATATGGCATTACTCGATGCTTGGGCTTTCGGGCAAGCTGTTCATGCTGGACGGCATGGGCAGACTTTAGATTGGACTAAAATCTGGCAACAGTATCATCTTCACCGTCAGTCTTCTACACAGTTCTACCAATTTCTCAGTCGCTTATTAACACCGTTCTATCAATCAAATCATTGGTGGGCAGGTGGACTTAGAGATTTAACTTTTGCATGGATGTATCAAATCCCATATTTCCGTAAAGAAATGGCGCTTACTGTCTCTGGTCTAAAATTAAGTATGTTTCATCAGATGAATTATGCTGATATTGCTCAACGCTATCCAGAAAAATAAAATGCTTTAAAAGCGTTGTTTCGAAAAAGCATTAAAGTTTTCCTCAAAACAAATTAAATCGCTTAAACTAAAGTGCTTAAACAATTTTATAGCACTTTTTAACTCTCTATTTTGGTGAAATTCTCATGAACAATGTGCAATGGCTCGATGAATTAAAATTTAACGAACAAGGACTTATTCCTGCTATTGCTCAACATCATCAGACTGGACGCATTTTGATGGTTGCCTGGATGAATCGTGAAGCATTAAGCATGACTGCCGAGAAGAACCAAGCCGTTTATTTCTCTCGCTCACGCCAAAAGCTCTGGCATAAAGGTGAAGAGTCTGGTCACTTTCAAACGGTTCATGAAATCCGTTTAGATTGCGATGCAGACGTCATCGTACTGCAAATAGAACAACACGGCGGTATCGCCTGCCATACAGGTCGCGAGTCTTGCTTCTACAGAAAACTTACGCCAAAGGGCTGGGAAATTGTTGATACTCAACTTAAAGATCCCAAAAGCATTTACGGTAAAGAATCAGCCCATACACATACTCAAGTCATGAATGCATCTAATGCTCAAGCTGAACAAGTGGATGTTCTGAGCTATCTCGGACAAATGATGGCTGAACGTAAAGGTGCTGATCCAGAGTCTTCTTATGTTGCTAAGCTTTACCACAAAGGCTTAAACAAGATTTTAGAAAAAATCGGTGAAGAAAGTTTTGAAACGGTGATTGCTGCTAAAGAGTTTCAAGCTACGGTCAATGAAGACAATAAAAATGATTTGATCTATGAAGTGGCTGATGTTTGGTTTCATACCATTGTGATGCTTGGTTATTTTGATCTTGATATTCAATTGGTTCTGAATGAACTGGCACGTCGTCAAGGACTTTCAGGCTTAGTTGAAAAAGCCAATCGTAGTCACTAGTTTTAACTGTAAATCTAAGACCTTTAAAGCCATGCACCTGCATGGTTTTTTTAGATTTTCAATTTCTCTATTTGAAATATAAACTCTTTTATTCGACGATGAACATCTGGTCATATCATCCAAATTGATCTGCCTGTTTTGAGTGTTTTCTTGCTATACTCATCGATCAATTTTGATTCACTTTAAAAGACTCGATACCACTGTGCCAGATATTATAAAAGCGACACTAGAACAACAATTTGCGATTGAGCAAGCACACAAAGGTGAATCTTTTAAGGTGATTGCCTACGCAGGCACAGGTAAAACCACGACATTAAAATTGGTAAGTGATGCCATGCAGCACCGCCGCGGTATGTATTTGGCATTTAACAAAGCGATTGCTACTGAAGCTCAAAATAAATTTCATGGCAATGTTGACTGTCGAACGTTCCATTCATTGGCATTTAGAAGCGTTCCACGTGGAGTGACCGACAAACTGCGCTTACCACGTCTAAGCCCAAGTTTTATTGCCAAAGAGTACCGTCTAGAACCAGTTACACTTCGACGACTGATGGGCGGGCGTTATGAAAAATATGTTCTTTTGCCAAGTCGCTTAGCGAGTCTTGTTGCCAATGCTGTCAGTTATTTCTGTTCTACCAGCTCTCAATACCCTGCACCACGTCATATTCAAGCACCGAGTTGGTTGCATGCCGATGATATCGAATCATTACAAAAGCACCTTTACCCCGCTGTTGAACGTCGCTGGCTTGAGTCAATTGATCAAAATCATCAAGCAGGAATTGGACACGATATTTATTTAAAGTTGTGGGCGCTATCAGATCCCTTTATTCCTGCCGATTACGTTTTATTTGATGAAGCGCAAGATGCAGATCCGTTAATGCTCGGTATTTTACTCAAGCAGCGCAGCACCCAAGTCGTTTATGTTGGCGATGCACATCAACAAATTTATGC
>JAHLFF010000305.1 GCA_018883945.1 Candidatus Acinetobacter avistercoris | reverse complement strand
ATTCAGTTCACGGATCAGTAAACCACCCGTTGCACAGTTAATGGTTGTGTCTTGTGTACCAATGGCAATACGAACCGTTTCAGCTTTTGCCGATGTGCTATTTGCATTGGTTTTATCGGTACTTTTACTGTCACAAGCGCTTAGTCCCCCTGCAACGGCTAGACCGACTATGCTGCTGATTAGCGCTTTTTGTGTTGTTAATTTACGCATGGATGAGTCTCTTTTATTTTAATAAATACGGGATGTTGACGTGTATCGCATCGGTTGGGCAGTCCTTTTCACAAGGCATGCAGTACCAGCATTCATCAAATTGCATAAAGGCTTTATTGGTTTCAGGGTCAATCGCCAACAAGTCCATCGGGCAAACATCGACACAGACCGTACAGCCTTTATCTGCAATACATTTATCTTCATCGACCAAAACAGGTGCAACAGTTCGATGTGAAACTTCTTTAAATATCAGTGCCATTTTTAATTTTCCAAATCTTGAATATTTTAAAATTTAGTCTGCAAGCGCCAATTGCTGTTTTTGAATACGCAGTTGGTCATAGGAGTTTTGTTCTGCTTTTTCAATTGCGACCACATAGGGTTCAATCGGCTTTTTGAAGCTCGTCATATTGCCCTGTGCATCTTTTTTCAAATGTGCATGACAGAACCAATCGTCATTATTTTTTTCTGGGAAATCGGCACGGTAGTGATACAGTCCCCAACGGCTTTCTGTCCGATAGAGTGAAGCTCGGGCCGCCATTTCTGCGCAGTCCCGAATCACAGATACTTCAGTAGCACGCATGAGTTCATGTGGGTTTGCAGCAGAAATTTGAGCAATATCCTGCTTAATTTCTTCAAAACGACGTAAACCAATTTCCATTTTTTGACGTGTTTTTGGCGGTTGCAAATAGTCATTTACAAAGCGGCGTAACTTGTATTCCACTTGGTCTGAGGGTAAGCCCTGTTTACGGTTTAATGGTGCAAAAATCCGTTCACGTTCTGCATCAATTTCTGCTTGATTGAGCTCTGAATCTGCAACATCAAGCACATATTGCGCAGAATTTTCACCTGCAAACCAGCCATAAGTAAATGCACCCAACATATAGTTGTGTGGTACTGCCGCCATATCGCCTGCGCTGTATAGACCTTTCACCGAAGTTTCAGCTTTTTCATTGACCCACACACCTGACGCACTGTGACCACTACAGAAACCAATTTCAGAAATATGCATTTCCACCATGTCAGAACGATAGTTGGTGCCACGCCCTTCATGAAAACGGCCACGGCTTGGTCGCTCATTGGTATGTAAAATTTCTTCAATGGTTTGAATGGTTTCTTCTGCTAAATGGTCAACTTTTAAGAATACGGGGCCATTACCACTTTCAAGTTCCTGGTAAAACTCCCACATCATCTGACCACTCCAGTAATCACATTCAATGAAACGTTCACCTTTACTATTTGCGGTATAGCCACCCAGTGGTCCAGTCACATAGGCACAAGCAGGTCCGTTATAATCCTTAATCAGTGGGTTAATCTGAAAGCATTCCAAATTGGCAAGTTCAGCACCTGCATGGTAAGCCATGGCATAACCATCACCAGCATTGGTTGGATTTTCATAGGTTCCCATCAGATAACCTGAAGATGGCAAACCTAAACGTCCCGCAGCACCACAACATAAAATGGCAGCTTTGGTTTTAATGACATAAAAATCACCGCTACGACAGTCAAAACCCAGTACACCATTGATTGCACCCTGTTCATCTTTAAGCAGTTTGGTGGTCACAATACGGTTATTAATTTTGACCTGCGCACGCTTCATTTGACGGTACAGGACTTTTTTAACATCATGTCCTTCAGGCATCGGCAGGACATAAGCACCCATGTGATGAACTTTTTTTACAGCAAATTCACCTGTTTCATCTTTTTCAAATTTGATGCCCCATTGATCTAACTGTTGAATGGTTTTAAAACTATTTTGCGCATAGGCATAAATGGCCGTTTGATTAACCACACCATCATTGGCGATGGTAATTTCCTTAGTATATTGCTCAGGCGTGGCATAGCCTGGAATCACCGCATTATTTAAACCGTCCATCCCCATTGAAATTGCACCACTGCGCTTTACATTGGCTTTTTCAATCAGCAATACCTTTAAATCAGGATTGGCTTGTTTGGCTTTGATCGCAGCCATTGGCCCTGCGGTTCCACCGCCGATGACTACAATGTCATATTCTAAATATTTGGTTTCCATGATATTTCCTTGATTCCGACTAACGAAAAATGCGTAATTGGTACTGGAAGCTTTCGCCTGAGAAGTACAAATATTCGTAGTCAATCGGATGTTCGTTAGCATCGTGTGTGAGTCGTTCCACACGTAAAATAGGTGTATGAATGTCCACTGAAAGTAGCTGTGCTAATTCATCATCTGCCTGTATGGCGTCAATATTTAAGTCGGCATAACCCAGCGGTATAGATAAGTCTTGTTCAATGGCGGTGAAAATATCGCTAACACGTAAATCCACCTGTTTGTTTTGAAGTTGTAAGCCAATTTCTACGGGTAAATAAGTCAATTCATAAGACACAGGTTCGTTATTCAGCAAACGTACCCGTTTAATTTCAGCCACTTGACTACGCACAGCCAATTTCAATTTGGAGACGACTTTGAGCGGTGCTTCAATGAGTTCGATCGACAACACTTCATTTAAAATGTGATGCCCACTCGATGACATGGCTTCTGCAAAACCCTGAAGCTGTGTGATATTTTGATAGGCTTTTGGCTTACTGACAAAAGTACCCTTGCCATGCACTTTAAAAATCAAACCATCCTGTGAAAGCTTATGCAGCGCCTGACGAATGGTAATGCGGCTCACAGAAAACAACTCTGAAAGCTCATTTTCCGATGGCAGTTGACTCAATGCGGGATATTCACCTGATTGAATTTTTTGCTGTAACTGCCCTTTGACTTGTTCATATAAAGGCAACTGGCTCATTTTACTGCTTAGCTCAGACATCGCTTTCAACTTGTTATAACAACTTGAGCAAACAATAATTAATTAGACCCAGAAATTGAAATATTAAGATTTGATTTATTTATGAAAAATAAAGCTGAATAAGCTCAGTAAATTATTATTCTTAAAAATAATTTGTTTCTATTAAAAAAATATAAGATAGAGAATCTAAATTCTGGTTCATGAATCAGTAGTATTAAAACCCGTGAGTAAAAAGATATAATTTACTGATATATAAATAAAAATATTGAATATTGTCTTATGAATCAGATTTCAGATGAACATAAGTTAAATCTAAGAAAATGATGGCTTGAAAATACACCCAAGATTTCATAAGATATATCTTATGAAATCTTGGGTGTATTAAATGATGAATGAAATATTAAGTAATTTTTTGCTGGTAGATTCCGATCAACCACCGCGTAAAAGTCGTTTATTTGAACCCGGGCATATGAAATTATTAGTTCTTTTTTTAATTGAACAGTCACCTCGCTATGGGTACGAAATTATTAAAGCAATTGGGGAATTAGTAGGTGGTGGCTATATCCCGAGTACAGGAACAATTTATCCAACTTTGTCTTATCTTGAAGACATGCAATTTGTTGATATAGAAAAAGCTGATGGTGATCGTAAACAGTACACAATTACAGTCACTGGTATTCACCATTTAAATGATAAAAGAAAGCATTTAGGACATATTTTGGATCGCTTAGAAACTCGACGTGAAATTCAAAATAATAATCAATATTTAGATATTTATCGGGCTATGGAAAACTTAAAAACTGCATTACGACTCAAATTAAAAAATAGTGAATTGACTGAAGAAACAATCCATCAAATTGCTAAGAACATTGATCAAGCTGCTGTTGGTATTAGCCGTATTAAAGATGAGGAAATGCGATGAAACAACATGAATATCAAATTACTGTAAAGCATATCGCAGATGCAAAAGGTCACCCTTCAACTTACGATGAGGACCTTATTTTTACTGCATATAACCATGATGATATTTTTAAAATTTTAGAATATTTAAAGCAGAAAGAGTTAACAGATGAAAACTCGATGAAGTCTTTTGCCCTAGGGTTAAAACTTATGAGTGAGGTTTTATTAGAAAATAAAGAAATTCCGTTATTCAAAGAATTTCTACCACACTTTATTGAGTTTATTAAATCACTTAAAAAGCTCTAAATCATTGAACTATTTAGTTTGATTTCTTAATTTCAGTTGATCTTATATGAAAAAACCCTCTTTGTATGCTATACCGAAGATACAAGCTAAGAATCTTTCTTGGCTTTTGCCTTTATTTTTATCTGGTCTAATGAG
>JAHLFF010000304.1 GCA_018883945.1 Candidatus Acinetobacter avistercoris | reverse complement strand
GATCTATAAGAGCTGATTTTATTTCTTAAAGATGGATAGATACTCTTATATTTGTCACAATATTCTAATTGTTTTTCTAATGATTTAATCTCATATGAAATTTCTTGAATGTTTTTATCTAATTCATTTTTTATATTTAAGTATTCTAAACTTTTATTATCTATATGTTTTAAAAGTTCTTCATATGTATAGTTTGATGTATATTTATAATAAGGATGGCTTTGCTTTAAAAGAATAAGCCCTTTATTTTCTAACACTCTTATATAATGGTATATTTTTTGATAACAATTAATGTTTTTGAATTCTGGATTGCCTTCTATAAAACCATTAAATATATATTTAAATTCATAATCCTTAAATTCAAAAGAAGATAAATATTTGATCAAACGATATCTAAGTTGATGATTTAATAACATATAAATTAAAATCCAGTATATAAAGAAACAAAAATATCCTATTTTGGGATATTTATTAGAATAGTACACCATTTTGAGCTATGAGCTCAATACATGATCCTAGGTATAGGAAAGCTATACAGAAATTAATTGATTTGCGTGAGTCTAAAAAAATTACTCAGGTAAAACTCGCTACGTCTTTAAAAAAGCCACAATCATATATTGCTAAAGTTGAAAATTGTGAAAGACGTTTAGACTTTATAGAATTGTATGATTGGCTAAAGGTTCTAGATGAAAATTTTAATTCTTTGGAAAAAATTTTCGAAGAAGTCTGATCAAAATACAATTTGTATTTTCATGCCCTTATTGAATATCAAAACTCTTATGTTTAATCATCAATAAGATAAATCATGTCCTAATGGCAAACTATTCAACAAAGCCTTTCGCTCACGCCATTGAGGAAGAAACTGATCCATATACATCACAAAACGCTCATTGTGGTGACGCTCGATCAAATGTGCCAACTCATGGACAAGAATAAACTCCAAGCATTCAACTGGTTTTTTGGCCAGCTCTAAATTAATCCAGATTCGTTTTGAAGATGGATTGGAACTTCCCCAACGGGTTTTCATTTTTCGGATTCCGATAAAATCAGGAGAAACCCCTATTTTTGGAATTAAAAATAAACAAAGCTGATTCAGTCTTTCCTGCAATTGCTGACGATAGAAGGCTTCTATAAGCTTATTCTTGTTTTGCATGGATGTTCCAGATCGAACATACATGTCGAGCCTATTTGTATTTCCCAATTCAACTTTATGCTGCCCACTCGTCTGAATTATATTCAATCTATATTTTCGCCCCCAAACATAATGGCACTCGCCATTTACCATCTCTCTCGCAGATTGTCGGGATTGGTTGATGAATGCAGATCGCTGCTTCTTAATCCATGGAATACGACTGATCACCGCCATTCGGATCGCAGTGTCAGTCATTGTTAAAGGTGCAGAGACACGCACACAGCCTTCTGGTGGCAAAACACTAAGATGCAGGTTTTTAATCGCCTTACGGTGAAGCTGGATTTCCAGCTCCCCAATTTGAAGCAATACCACTATTGATATTCCCTCTGAGCCATCGCTAGCTCCATTACCTTCTGGATATCAATATCATATCCTTGAGTCTCTTGACGCACAGCATTAGCGATTTCACGCTCTTTAAAACGATCCCCGACCCACTCCGCTTTTTTGGTATAACGAATCGCAGTGTCAATCTTAATGGCCAAGACTTCATCTTTACCAAAGTTATCAAAGATTGCTCGTTTAGCGCCGGTATCTATTGAAGATGGATAATTCGATCCCCCCTGATCAGGATGAATGACCTTACGAGCCAAATTTCGAATCTGTTCAAGGTATTCCTGGTACTCAATGGCTTTTTGTCGGCGTAATTCAATCAACTCATCCAACAATACCGACATCTGTTCGTAGTATTTCGGGTTGACCGGATTCTCATCAATAATGGTTTTACGTACATTATTTTCAATGGTTTCAGCCATGGCTTCAGGATTTCTTCGGATATCTTCCGGTAACTTGTCGATGCCATCGTTACCTTTTTCGACAATCAGCTCAATCAGGCCAATATCTTCAAAATCCATAAGTACTTCACTGTCATCGGCACGGATATACATGTCCAACAAATGACGCATTGCAGGCTCAAAACGCTTCAGCTCAACCAAATCACCACTGGCCAATTTCACCTCATCCCGAACCTTCTCATAATGAGCAACCTCATCACGGACTTTTTCAATATCTTCCACGGAATAGCCAGCATCTGGCATTTCATTGGCAATATTGGCAAAAGCACGTAGCAATTTGGCGACATTTTGATAAAGAGTCAGACGTAGTGATTCTTTTTCACTAAGCTCATCCTGATTGCTACCCGATTCGCCACAGAAGTAATGAATATAATCTTGGCTGTTACGTGGAGATTTTACCGGTTCGCATAATGCTCTGACCATTTCTAATGCATTGTCTAAATCCAGTCTCGCCTGTTCTAAGCGATCCTTCAGTAACCCAGCAACGTCTTCCTTATCATAGCCATCAAAAGCCCCCTGAGTGTAATCAGAGATTGCTTTATCGATGGATCTGAATAAATCTTTGTAGTCGACAATATAGCCATACTCTTTATCATCGCCATCAAGGCGATTTACACGACAAATCGCCTGAAACAGGTTATGGTCGGCCATCTGCTTATCAATATACAAATAGGTAGCCGATGGTGCGTCAAACCCTGTTAAAAGTTTATCCACCACAATCAACAAACGCATTTGTCCTGGCTCTTTGATAAAGCAGTTTTTAACTTCTTTTTCAAACTCTTCGACCCGACTCGCTGCCTGCTCTTCAGGTTGCTCGAAGTAGTCTGCTAGCATCCTACGGTAAATGTCGTACTTAAACAGCTTCTCTGTCAGTCCCTCGCCCGTTTCTTCGCCTTTGATACTCGCTGCTGTTGGCTGAAAACTGGTAACAATCGCGACTTTGCCTGCCAGATCAGTCTGACTAAACATTTCATAGGCCTTACATGCTTGATAGACGCTAGAGCACACCAACATAGCATTACCATAACCATCCATCAAACGTGGCTTGGTATCCATATCGAGTAAAATGTCGTTCACGATCTGCTGTAACCGGGATTTGCTGGAAAGCACCTTTTGCATGGTGCCCCACTTCTGTTTAAGCTGGATCTTGGCAAGCCGTGATAGCCCCCTTGTCTTTGCTTCAAACCACTCATCTACTTTTTTCTGTGAAGTAATATTCTGGTCAATATCCCTTGCTTCATAGCGCAGATCCAAGACCACGCCATCAGCAACGGCTTCATCAAATTTATAGGTATGAATATAAGAGCCAAACACCTCAATAGATTTCTTCTTATCCTTTTTCATCAAAGGCGTACCAGTAAAACCAACAAACATGGCTTCTGGTAAAATCGACTTCATTGCCTCATGTAGTTTTCCAGATTGTGTACGGTGACATTCATCAACAAACACAAACAAATCGCCCTTTGCTTTAAAATCTTTAGGCAATGACTGCTTTAACTCTTCAATAAACTCATCAGTTGCAGCATCATTTTCCGAATCAGACTGGCGACCAAATTTATGCACCAAAGAGCAAATCAACCACGGATTGGACATGTTTAAGGTTGAGACTAAATCCGCACCACTTTTCGTCCGGTAGATCTCTTCTTCTACGCCAGTGAAGACCTTTTCAATCTGTTCATCCAATTCAGTACGATCTGTCACAATCAGAACACGACTGTCTCTTACATTCTCACGTATCCATTTGGCTAACCACACCATCGTCAGGCTTTTGCCTGATCCCTGCGTATGCCAAATGATTCCACCTTCGCGTTTCGCCACATGACGTTTTGCAGCTTCAATGCCAAAGAACTGGTTATGACGGCAGGTTTTCTTAATACCCGCATCAAACACAATAAAGTCATGGATAATTTGTAAAAAACGCTGCTTGTTACAAATACGACTTAAATGAAAATCTAGTCGATGACTATAAGGATTACTAACCTCTTCTTTCCACTCTAAAAAATATTTTTCAGCAGTTTCTATCATGCCATAGCGAAGTCCCTGGGTATCATTCCCAGCCATTACTAACTGCATAGTCGTAAAGAAATTACGGATGAAATCTTTCTTCTGATTATCCAGATTCTGACGGATACCTTCAGACACTGAAACAGAGGAACGCTTCAGCTCAAGTACTCCTAAAGCGATGCCATTCACGTAGAGCACGATATCGGGACGTTTCTTATTCTCCCCCTTAATCGATACCTCTTCAGCAATCGCAAAATCATTTTCTTCTGGATTGTTCCAATCAATCAGCCATACGGTTTGATTAAGTTCACCTGCACCCTCTTTATCTTTCACACCATAGCGCAGTAAACGATAAACATCTTTGTTGGCATAATAGAGTTTCTTCCCTTCACCTAATGCGGCAGCTGCATCTAACTGACGAATCGCACGGTTGATGAGTGCATCACTCACCCCACGCTTTTTCAGCCAAGTGGTTAGGATATCAGTTTCAATATTTTTATTATTGTCTCGATCCTGCCAGTCCCCTAAATAGCGGTAGCCAAGTTTTTCCTGAAAAAAATGTACAATTCGATTTTGTGTGATGCGCTCGCGCTGGCCTACGTTACTCATTGTTATTTCCTTTTTCACTATCCATTATTAATAAGGACAGCATTTCTTCTTCATGTTGCTCTATTTGAGCTTCCCCCCAAGTACCATCTTTCTCAAGTAACCGGATCATGCGATACAGCTTAAGGGTATCGATCTTTTTATCTGCAATCGAAACCGTAAAGTGTTCACGCTTGGCATTTGGCTGGTAATTACTTAACCGTGAATTTTTACTATGACTAATCAAACATAAATTACCGAAGCTATTTAAATATTCTTTAGGTAGGTAAATATGGCCATCCATTGGATGCTGAGGGTAAAAATGCTCGACAGAACTACGGAACGTAAATTCAAACTGTTTAATCACTTCATCTGGTTGTTCTGAGCGCGACTGATCGCACCAGATTAAATAATCTAGGTAGTTGAATACAAAATTATTATCAATATTTCCGAAACGTAATTTTGAAGAATCAATTTCGCTAGGAATCACTACTTCATTATGATCAGCGTATATCATCTTAAAGTAGTCTGCCCCGTCTCCTGATTTCAAGAAACGAGAGAATACAAACTGTCTGGCCAGTTTCTCCAATGCTGCTAAATACTCATTCGCATTCACATGGTCTTGCCGATATAGATAGTACAAAGCCCCATTTAGCCAATGCTTGTACACCATGGTCGGGGTAGATACATGAAAAGCACTCAGTAACATGAGAATTCGATGGTTAATTCCATCAAAACCATCTTCTTTATCATCAAAGGTATTCAGATAACTGACACTTTTCTCTGAATACCAATGCAAGCGTTTCAGGCTCCAATTGTCTTTACCCTTAGCAAAATCACGCTTAACAATATACTGATCAAACATGTACTTGCATTTTAATAGTGCGAATACAAAATCTTTTACCGCATCAATTGGATGATAAGTTTTTAAAATATGTAGCTCAAATTGATCGATCAGTTGCTTATCATCTAGCGGCACATCTTTATGCGACAAAACACGTATGACATGCAGTAAGAAATTAGAAAAATTAATCACGCTGTTAAAACGTTCCGATGTTAATTCAGCATCACCATTCCAGATTTTACTAGGTGGCTGTTTTAACATCGCCATCAAACTGACCGGACCATTACTGGTCTTAGAAACATCAGTTATCCCTATTTCTAAACAGGCTACCAATTCTGAAAAGTTTTTTGGTGTAAATTTACCCCAATCATTCGCCCCAAAAAGGGCGTGTCGCTCTTGAGGAGTAAAGCCATATTGCACATATCTTTCCATATTTGCAGTGGCATCCCAAACTTTAGTTAAGGCATAAATACTGGCATCTCTTTCAGACTTATCCTGGATACGAGTCAGTACCTCCATCAACCGAGCCTTGACAACCTCGTGCTTTTCCAACTGCTCACCACGGTTGTTCATTACCTCAAAGTAATGGTTGAGATCTGTATCTTTAGGTACATGCACACGCGTAATTTGCACATGCTGAAATAGGTATTCACAAAAGTCTGTGAGCTGATCCCCCAGCGAAAGCAAGCGCTTGCATAACAGTTCAAAGCCATTCACTACATCAGCATTGTGTTCCTCACCTTTCAAGTGATGCGTTTCTACACCTTGTGCTAATGCTGTGAAAGTTGCTGTAGACTTTGGGCGGCTTTCAAAATCGATATTCGGTTTTGTGTACCAATTCATATCCGGAACAAATGCGTGATCATTGGCTAAGGTTTTTAAACAACTCGCCAATAGTGACAAGGTCGTAAACCGTTGCTGACCATCGATCACTTCAAAACTACCGTTATTACGCTCAAAGACCACCAAGGTGCCAATGTAATAGGTTGTTTTTTGTTCTCTGTGCTGATTTTTTTGCTGATAATCCAGCACATCCTGAATGAGCTGATTAATCTCACCTTCGCCCCAAGCATAATTACGCTGATACATAGGCACTAAGTAACGGTGCGAATCACTCAGCAACTGCTGCACAGTAAAGGCTTGCACGAATTCACTCATAATACTTCATCTCTTTGAATAGCTTGACCAACGCATCTCCTTTGGTGTTTTTGTTTTCGGACTCTTTGATGGCTTCTTGTGGCCATGCCAGGAGTTCATTTGGTCCTACGGAATGTTTAATCAAACTGAATACATTTTTTGTTAATACATAATTATCAACCGTTGCAAGTTGTACAACCTGCTGGTGGATGCGACAGCTATAAGCCCAGATAAAGAGCTTTTCAATCGCCTGTGACAACCCATCTGCTCCAAATTTATCCAGATAAAATACGATCGCACAATCAAACATGACCCGAACATATCGATCCCCTGTTCGAGTCCGTTCTGGATAACTGTTGAGAGTATGAAGAATTTTGCTTGCTAATGGCTCTAATGTTGTCCCTAATATCTGGATAGGCTGCTTATCATCTAAACGGTATTCTCCTTTTACAATCGCAGAAACCTGTTGCTGATAATGCTCCGCCATTTCAAAGAACCGACGACCATTAATGATCATCTGGTCTAAATGAAAGGGAAAACCCATCATCTGACGATCGACTTTGCGTTGATACTGCTGGTTATAATCATCCACAAAATGATGGGCTATACGCAGCGACTCCACATAAGGGTAATGGCCTACTCGATCAAGATTAACCCCTTTAAACAGAGACACCTGATTTTTTCCAAAGTAACGGGCAGACTTCCCCTGTGCCCAGCGGCGAATACGGTATAGATAGTTGGCAAACAGACTCGCCAGATCATCACTGCGGAGCCCTTCCCAGTGAGCCACTGACTGTGCTTTTAAATGATTTTCTGCATCTGCAAACTCACGTAAATGATAAGCTTTTAACAGATCATGGGGCTCCAGATCACGACCACGCGCATTTTGTGAGTCAAAGAACTGGAAGGCCTCTGACACATCATCCAGAACAAAGATCACCAACTGACAACGATTTAATAAAAAGTCGATATCAGTCTCATTAAAATCATTTCGTGCCACGATTCGCTTAGCGGCCAGAAAATTCTGATGTAAGTTCTGGTGAGAGATATCACTGGAAAAATGCTGGCGTTGCATGAAGGCATTTATCGTCGGTTCAAGAGCGATCAGTGCCTGCTTGAGATCCTGCCTTTGCAGTTTCGACAACTTTTCCTCAATCACTGCCAGAACAATCAACAGTAAGGTTAAGGTTCGCTGCTGACCATCTACAATATCCAGCTGTCTCTGATCATGATCACCATGTTGATGAAAGACTACCGAGCCCAAACGATAGGCTGATTTATCCTTATATTCACGTAAATCAGTAAACAGCTCATTCAGATTTTTTTGTGTCCACTTATAAGGCCGTTGATATGCTGGAATGTGTAAATTAGGCAGTGCCAGGAGCTGTTTAACAGAGATAATCGTCTTATCTAGCTGTGTCATTACCATCCTCCTTGGATTTTCCTAACTCAGCACCTGAATTTGCACCTTTGGCAATAAACTCTAATAATTCTATTGTTAACATTACTTATACCTAGTTTATTTAAAGCCATATTTTTCACGACGTTGATTAAACGCACTTCTACCACCTTCCAATATGTCGGCTGCCATCTCTTGAACTTTCGGCACATCAATTGCACCTTGTTGTTCTGGCAAAATTATCCCCTTATTGTCTTGAACACTTAATACACCAATCCATTCTGCATCACCAAATACAGGAATATTGGCATTATGAGTAGCAAATAGAAATTGGCGGCTAAGTTTTGCTCCGCGAAGTTCTGCAACAATACGCTCCGCAATAAATGCGTTATCCAAATTGTCTTCAGGCTGGTCAAGAATCAACGGATCTTGGTTATCTAAAAGTAACAAATGCAACACTGCTGTGCATTGCTGTCCTGTAGAAAGGTCATCGATCGGTCGGAAAATGGCATCTTGTTCACCATGAGTTACATTAAGCTCAATAGTCATGGTATCTAGTAACAGCAACTCTTCTATTTCTAGCAATTTCTGCTCTGGCAAATGC
>JAHLFF010000303.1 GCA_018883945.1 Candidatus Acinetobacter avistercoris | reverse complement strand
TTCATTATAAAAAAACTAACCAGCCACTATTTGAAGAAAATTTTTATTCTATATCGGATGAAAAGAAAAATGAGTGGAAAATTAAAATCTCAAAAATAGTAAGAACAGAAAGACCCAAAGTAGGTATTATTTGGAGAAGTGGTTTGATAGATAGTTCACGGAGTGCGAGTTATCTAAGTGAAAAAGATGCTGCGGAAATTATAAACGAGATTCCTGAAGTTGAATTTATTAACTGTATGTATGTTGAATGTAATAAAGATATCGAAAAAATAAATTCAATCACCAAAGGAAGATTACACAAAATCCCAGAACTTGATCAAAAAAATGATTTTGAAAATACCGCAGCCATGCTGTCAAGCTTGGATCTTGTCATCGGAGCTTCTACAGCAACAATATCACTCGCACACGCAGTGGGCACTCCTAGTATAATCTATGGCTCTGATTACTTAGATGAAGATGGGGTGCTGGTTAAAGATGCGTTATATTACCCTAATAGTACTTCCATTAGTTTACCGGTTATTGATTTAAATAAGAGAAAAGTAGCAATATCCAAAATAATATCTGCAATTAAAGATAAATTAAATATTTGAATGATATATAAATGTAACTCATTATTAGTTAGTCGTTATCAGAAATTAAAAATTCAAACACATTCTTTATTTTAAGTATGTGTTTGAAATGAGATATATTAAACGTTACATAGTTTAGCGTTGATGCGATTTAGTCCCCATCGAGATATTTTTATATTTTTATAATTGAATGTATCTCTGAAATAGGTTTATTTAAATATATCGATCTACAAAATCCGAATTTCTTGTTAACAATAGTAATTTTTGTATCTATAGAAACAGGAGTACGCTCAGTTTTTATTCTAGAGAAATTTCTATTTTTACTTTCACCTAGATAATAATAAGTGTCATCTGAGTCATACCCACGTACAAAACCTGGCAAAGTTGCTAAAACTGAAAAGTTATTAGCTAAAAAAGTACCTTTAAAAGAGTTTAATACCTTCAAACCAGACTCATCGCAAGTGACATTATGCGGCATAGTTAAATTATCTATCAATGCTCGCCTCTCTCCATTGAGCAAATTTATTTCCATGATGCCACCATCAAAACAATTCCTCTTCCAGTTTCCTGATAATGAAAACATAGAAACATAGGCAAAATTACCAACAATATCAAGATCATTGCAATGGTGCTGTGCACTACCAAATGTATCTATTTTATCACTAAACCTATATTCAAATATCTCTTCACCCTTATCATTTACAGCAATAATAGAGTCATTATTACTTGATGCTAAAACCCATAAGTTATTATATCTTCTTATTCCGTGTGGTCTTAATCCTTGACGTAACTTGATAACATTGATTTCCTTAAATTTATTATCAAGGTAAACAAGCCCTTTTCCTTTACACGAAAAAACATAGCCATTTTCAAATCTTATTAATCCATGCGTGTTTCCTTCATAGATCTTATTCACAATAGGGTAAGTATCTGTTTCGGATATAGCATATATACCACCACCTGAAAACGAATCAGCAGTGGAAGGGAGGCCACAACTGATCAAAAATTTGAATTTGGATTCCTCTAAATTATCTATTTCTAATCTTTCAGTTAGTTCGTTTGCAACCCTAATATTCAAGTCCCAAGTGTAACCGTAACTTTCTAGTTGCTTCCTTACTTCACCGACTGATGTAGTGCAAATGACAATATCGTATTCTTGAACATTATTTATCAGTATACTTGGTGGTTTTACTTCTAGACCGTAAACAATATCCCCATGCATATCAATATTGTTATCTACAATAAAATTTGGTCTTAAGTTCAAGTTTCGTTCTGCAACAACTCCACCACCAAAAAAAACTATTCTTTTCATAACTTATCTCAATTAATTTGCTTATAATCCTTTACCAAAAGTAACATGATCTTTTTTCTTATGTTGGCCCTGCTGAATCATGTGTTTTAGGTTGTCAGGGTAAGGTATATTTTCATATAAGTGAAATCCATCATTAACTAAGTGATTGTAACCATTTAACTGGTGTAATTTAAACCATTCGTAGCCACTACTAGTAACACCTAGCCAATCAAAGAAAGGCTTTATTGTAACGGGGGACTTAGAAAAGTGGTTTATTAATTTTAGAGCTTGTTCACGTGTTATACGGCGTTGTCTTATTTCTCGAGCTGCGTGCTCTTGTATTTTCCTATATCCTACTTTTTTTAATCTTAATAAGTCATGTAAACCATAATAAACAGAGCTACCGGCATTATCATAGGTGTCAAAACTTGATGTGTTTGCTTCAGGTTGAAAGCCATAATTTACTACATTTTTATTTTGAGATAGCGGATCCCAAGGTAAAAAATCACTAAGGTAAATTTCCTTAACAGAGCGATTTTCAGTTTTTAAGTTAATTTCATTTTTATAAAAGTTAAGATGAAGAGGGTTAACTTGTGCACCGCTACCAATAAGAGTATCTACATCTAATAATTCATTATTATTTACAAGTGGATTTCTATTGAAATCTTCTACTACTTTTCTCTCACCTCTAATAATTAAAGGAATATTTCTTTGATAGGCTATGTGAATCGGGAAAAACTTCTGCAGTTGCAGGAATGGTAATAATATATTGTTGTACTTTCTTAAAGAAGTTCTTACCAGATCTTTATAGGTATGAATATCTGGGTTAAATAGCAATGAGTCGACATCAAAATATGATGTTAACTGATGTAAATTATGCCAACCGATATCATTTTTATAGTAATCATTAACACATATTATTAGTGGGGATAACCCTAAATCTAAAACCTTTAGTAGTGTATAATAATCATTTGCATCTCCTAACACTGGAACTATGCAGTCATAATCACGCTTATTTTTTTTATACTTGTTAATTAAAGAGTGTAATTCCTCTTTTTCTACACTCCAATCAACAGTCTCTTTAAGTTTGTGGTCACTACACTTAAAACAGATATCATTGTAATTAAATTCTAATAAATGTGTAGTAGGGCAAAGACATTCAGGGCACGAATATTTCATGTCATAATCCTTTAGATACGATTTAATATTTTTATTTATGACAAAAATCTATGCCGACCTTAAATTTCTTGGTTGGCCTGCCACCATGGTTAATATTAAATAGGTCAGAGTTAATCCACTGGTTGACTATTTCCCAAAATTCATTCACTTCAATACCAACATAGTTGGAAAATTTTTCAATTATGTTGTCAGAGCAAACGCCATCATATTTATCTACTACTTTAATTGCTTCTTCCCTTGAAATATAACCCAATCTAATTTTTTCATTCATACTATCAGTAGCTCGACCAAAGCCAAATTTATAATACTTGAGCATCATATTTATATTGGTGAACTCTTCATCTAACATTGAAGCATTAGATAGATCACCAGTTTCTATCTCATCACCTGGCCGTAAAGTTAAACCTTGCAATGCTGCATAGATAGAATTGGATTCATTTCCCCAGTCATCCCATGCTGGGCCTAAATAAAATATATTAATTTTATTCTTCTCAAATTCAACTTCATCTGGATACATGTAATGGTTAGACAGATAGTCATCAATGATGACATCATGCAACCACTCAGTTCCACCTGCTGTTAACGTATTTAATTTACGAAGATTATTACCATCAAACTCATCCTGACCTTCAACAGCTGAGTCACCCACTTGTAAAGCAGGATTTTCTCCCCAGAATATGGTGTTTACACCAAGGTCAATAGCAAGCCGGGGTACGGTAGAAAATAAAGACATTTCACTCGCTTTACAAACATTTCCAAATTTTTTGAATGTTTTCAACGCTAACTTAGCTGCTGTTTGTGGGGCTGGTGTAGCAACAATGAGGTCGAATCCCATTTTAATTAAATTACTCAGGTTGTCGGCACCAATCTGTGTCATCTGTTCCGGCGGATAGGCGCAACAGACCAGCAGAGGTCTTAAGCCAAGTCTGTCTCTTACCCAATGTGCTTGCCTGGTACTATCTTTACCACCACTGACACCAATAATACAATCATAAGTACTGGTGTTTTCATTACTAAGATTGCTCTGTAATATTTTTTGTTTTAATAATTCTAATTTAAATGTTGAATCATTGTTGTCTATATGTGAGTAGTTACATGCGATGCAAATTCCATTCACAAAATGTGCATTGGGTCTCAGGTTTGTTGTGAGACATTTTTTACAATATATCATAACGTTAAATCTCTATAAGCTCTAATGTCAGAGCACAACCACGTGCTATATCAAATTTCGCTTTTTTACCTATTATTACGTCATGGTATTTAGGAGGTAAGCCAAATCCTGGTCGAATACTTTTTATATTATCTTTCGTTATTTCTTCGCCTGCAATAATATTTTTTACTGCATAAAGTGAACGGCGAAATTTTACATTTTCTTCTTCACTTTTTTTTCTTTCATAGTTCACATGACCCAGAGCTTGCCATGCTGTTTTACTATCCCGACATAATGCTGCAAAGTCAGCAGGCTCTAATGAGAAGCTATCATCAGGTCCTCCGCCATTACGATCCAGCGTGAAGTGTTTTTCTATAATAGAGGCACCTAATGCCACACTGGTAAGAGCAGTAGCATTATCGAGGGTATGATCTGATAACCCTGTTACCAGGCCAAAGCGCTGTATCATATCGGTTATGGTTCGTAGATTGTAATCCACAGCAGGCGATGGATAGCCACTCACGCAATGCAATATGGCCAGTTGTTTACAACCAGCTTCACGTGCTGTGCTAATAGCCTCTTGAATTTCTTCCGCATTAGCCATACCGGTAGAGATAATCATGGGTTTACCAGTGCTTGCGACGTATTTAATCAATGGTAGGTCTACCGCTTCAAACGAGGCAATTTTATACGCTGGTGCATTGAGGTCTTCCAGCAGATCTACTGCTGTATTATCGAAAGGTGAACTGAATATAGTGATATCTAGTTTTCGGGCGTAATCGAATAGCGGCTTGTGCCACTTCCAAGGCATGTGTGCTTCTTGGTAAAGTTGATAAAGCGTTTTACCATCCCATAGCCCGCCTTTTATCTGAAATTCTTCGGCATCGCTATTTAAGGTAATAGTATCCGCAGTATAAGTTTGTAGTTTAATCGCATCAGCGCCAGCCTTTTTTGCTTCTTCAATAATTTTTAATGCTGTTTGTATACATCCGTTATGGTTTGCAGATATTTCAGCAATTATGTATGGAGGTTTTTGTGGGGATACAATGCGTCCATTTATATTCAACGGAGTCATAAATTATTACTCCTTAGCGGCTATTAGTGAATTAATGTTACTATAAATATCGAGTAAAACTTCACCGGTAAAAAATAACCCAGGTTTACCACGGCCAGCAAAAATTACGTTAGGATAGTTCGACTGCACTTGAGAAAAAAGGGCTCTTTGGTGTTGCTGACTTTCGACCTTAGGTATAGGAAAGCCAGCGGGGATCTTATTTATTCCCACCAGTGCTACGGCTTTAGGGTGGTCAAATAATCCCATTTGAGTCATTTCACGAAGTATAGAACCTTCATTTGGCGCTACTCCATCAAAAATTACTTCAACAGAAATTCGATAAGGTCGATTATCTTGTTTAGGCGATATATTATCATAAAAGGTTAAACGATAACTATGCATGTCGGCTTGCTGGCAATAGATATAATGCCTATCAGTTTTCGGGGCAGCTTGCGATATAAAATGATAAATAGCAATTGATCTTGTCTGGTAACGTGTGTGTTCGCCACCTTGCAGACTATTGTAAAAAGGCAAGGTCCAAATCAAGTGTTTCGTATCAATAAAATCATCGTGACTCGTTTCTAGTCGATAACCCAAAACGCTAGTGGTTACTATATTCACGCGTTGCTGCATTCTGAATTCAACGCCTTGTGTAATACAAGACTTATACATAAAATTAACCCACTCACCCACTCCTTTGTGACCAGGATAAATCCAAGTTGACTGTCGTGGTTTTTCTTTGTCTTGCGTATAAGCTAGCACACGATCTAAGTTTGGAATTTTCTTTAGGTTTAAGGCTTGCTGACGGTTCCCAATTGCGATTCTGCTCAACCCATAATAAATGATTGCTTGCGGTGTTAAGTCTTTCGGATGAGTGTCCGTCATTTTAAGTATAAGTGGTTTTAACACTTGTTCTGTCAGACTGACACCATAAAGTGCAGTCAATGAATCTTGAAGATTTTTATAATTAGTTAAGTCTGCTATATTTATTTTCAATAATTCATTTAAAGCTTGGTGAAAAATAGGATGAGTTTCAGTTAAGTTTAAAAATTGAGATTCATTATTCAATTTGCCTGAGAAAAAATTACCCACGTTTAATTCTGATAAAATATGCCACTTTTCTATTATATTATCAGGGAATATTAACTTGTTTAAATCGCTATTTTCGGTAAGCTCAGGAATATGCGTGCCTAAATCAAATGCCATGCCGCCGAACTGATGTGAGCGCAATAGGCCACCGGGTTCATTTGCCGCATCCACCAATAAAATTTTTGCCGAACGCTGTTTTTTCTTAATTGCTAAGGCTGCTGTTAAGCCAGAAATACCTGCACCGACAATTACATACTCTTTCATCATTATCAGCCCCCTATTTCAGTAATACAGCAGGGCTAAACCCTAAATAACTAACAGGGTCCACCCAAGCTAACTTATCAACAAACGCTTCACCTCGCTGCTGATAAGCAGGCGGTTGCCATTTTTGATAAATTAGTTCAATTCCTAAATCTTGAAAATGCTGTTCTTCAAACTGTAAATAGTCTTTAGATCCTAAATTTGATAGATACGTTTTTGCATTAAGCTTATTTATAATATTAAGAAGTAAGTCTGTTCTTTTACCATAAACATTAAGTTCGGATGCCCGATAAAATTTTGTAGTTAGACCAAAGTTAGCAGATACTTGTTGAATCAAATCTATGTTAAAATCTGAAAGGTTATTAAAATTTTTATTAAAAGATCTCTCAATAACTTCTATGACGTCTTCGAAATGGGGTGTTTTACCTAAATGCATTTTTATAGAGTTTAAATGTTTACGCTGCCACTTTTTATCATCTGAAGCTATTTTAATATCGAATATCTTTTCTTTAAAATCATGTGCAGCAATTGGCACGGTTAACCAGTGTGATTGGTCTTGGTTATCTTTTATTCTATTCCGGCACTGCCAAGAACGCTTTTCAAACTGAACATTGTCTAAAAAAACAAAAGCATCTACTGACTCAATCATTTTAAAGTACCCTAACCAAGGCAAATAAGTTGGTTGGCTGATAGCTACACTACTCATGCTTTTTCACTATTTTGTGGGTTGTTTTTTTCAACAAACAGCTGAATTCAAATGGAATTACACCTGGTTTAACTTCATAATCGTGCTTGAGTTGAACGTGAGTTGTTATCTCTCCTTTGCAAAAATTAAAAACCCAACAGGGGTCAAAATAATACAATCCAGGACTTTGATAATCGACATAGCAACTCAAAGCATTAAACACGATCCCTTCTTTGGCATGTGTAAATAGCTTGGTTATCACCTGTTTCATAAATAACTCATTACAGCCCAAGTCATTATTAAACACACCACTGATAATAATCCAATCAAATGATTCATCAACGGGCTGTTCAAGAATGTTTTTCAATTCGAAGCGACCCTCTGGATAACGTTGACTAGCCAATTTTAACAGTTCTGTTGATATATCATAACCAACATAGCTACCGTTGAATCCATTGTTTTTAAGCAAAGAAAGTAAATGACCAGTGCCGCACCCAAAATCCAAAATTTTCTTTCCATTTAGATTGCTAATCATTCCCAGTAAAACATTTAAGCGTTTTTCTTGTGTTTCAATACTGCTTTGTTGAGTAGCACTAGGCGAATAGCCATGCTTACGCCCCAATTCATTATAATGTGCTGACAAATCATTAATTTTTTTTTCTAAAGTTTCCATGATTTAAACCTCAACTATTGATCGTAAGCTAAAACAATAGCACACAAATTGTACCGCATTATCACGGCTATCAGCACTGAAAATATTGAGGCAATTATTAAACGCCTCTCGTCTAACAGCTTCACATTTTAATAAGTCATCAAACCTTTTGGAAAAAACCATACTGTTAAAATTATTAACTAGGCCAAAATCAAAACATAATTTTTTTCTTGAAAAATGTTCTGTTTCACCTTGTTCTAATTTTGTTAATGAGATAATAGTAGCAGGTTTTCCCAGATAAGCGGCCTCGTACTTGGCTAGTCCACCGCTAGTAATACAAAAATCAGCCCAACGATAATGTGGCTCTATATTTGATTGAATTGGCAGAATCTCTAATGCATGATGCGTTTTTCCATTAAATTTTTTTGGAGTTATAACTCTTAAATTTAAAGGCTGCTGAATATAGTTTAAGGCGCTGATAATTTTAGTAACTAAATTTAATTTGTCACCACTACCAATTAAAATTAATACATTTTTAATTGTTGATTGAAACGTATAAATCGGTTTTTTTAAGGCTGGATTCGGTAAAAAGTATTCTGGACCTAAAGCGGAAAAATGTGCTCCCTTTTTTTTATAATCATACAAGTGTGCCATTAATGTAAAATTAATTACCCCTACAACGGGGTAATTTTCCAGACGACAAAAATCATCTATTAATACATAACTATGGGATGGCTTTAAGTCTGAGGATGCATATTGATAACTGTCCAAAATCACTTGTGAACCAAAAGGTAATTTTTTTAATAACTCTGATATGGATTTGTTATCAAGTGTAAAACTCAAATTCCAAATATTTAATAATTTTTGAGCTTGATTTGAAAAGTCACCGTAAAAATTTACTTTCTTACCAAACTTAACTAACCCATTAGCCAAAGAAATACAGCGGATTAAGTGTCCTAATCCGGTTACTTTATTTGCTTTGCAAACGAACCAAATTGTTGAAATTTTATTTACAGCCACTAAAAACGTTCCAATTGCGAGAATACAATTTCAGCCAAGTCCCAGTCGTCCGGCGTATCAATATCATGGGCTCGATACTTAGGAATTTTAATTGCCTTGACGCGTTTATCATAAAAATTACCCGGATGGAGCCAAGCATTTATAGTGCCAAAGTAAAATTGACCAGCATCATGGTATAGGGTATTACAATCTTGTGTACGTTTGTTTATATTTGAAATATTATTCATTCTTAGTAAGCCATTTTTATTTATCTGTAATGCACGCTCAAATGAACAAGGATAAGCAATAACAGGCATCACAAAGTCTGTCTCACCATTTTTAAGGTGTAGTAGTGATTCCTTTAATATGCTACCTGTAATAAATGCAGCCGTTGGATAAATACAACAAACATATTGAATATTTTGAAGTGATATATTCGCAATGGCATGCTGCACTACAGGTATAGTCGGAGTATAGTCATCAGCTAGCTCGACAGGTCTTTTAAATGGGGTTTCAGCTCCAAAATTATTTGCAATTTCTATTGTCTCATCATCATCTGTCGAAACTATTACCTTATCAAAGCAACCACTATTAAGAGCCGCCTCTATAGACCAGGCTATCATGGGTTTGCCACAAAACTCTTTAATGTTTTTACGCGGGATGCGCTTACTGCCACCTCTTGCTGGGATAATAGCTACTTTCATAGCAGAACAACCTTTTGCAACACTCGAACTACTTCATCTTGCTGCCGCTCTGTCATTGTTGAAAACATCGGCAAGCTAATAGCTTCTTTGTAATAGCGTTGTACTTCTGGGAAGTCACCTTTTTTAAAGCCCATTTCCTGATAATACGGCTGCATATGCACAGGAATGTAGTGCAGGTTGACGCCAATATCCGCTTCACGCAGCTCTTCAAAAACTTGTCGGTGCGTTTTATTTATTTTGTTGAGCTGTAGGCGAATAACATATAAATGCAAGCCAGAATAACTGTCTGGGTGCTGCCAAGGTAAGGTTATCGGAAGATCTGCCAGCAGCTGATTGTATCTCTCTGCTAATCTATGACGCTGAGCAACAAACTCATCCAACCGCTGCATTTGGCTAATGCCTAATGCGGCTTGTAGCTCCGTCATGCGGTAGTTAAATCCCAGATCTATTTGCTGGTAATACCAAGGGCCGTCTGGTTCATGTGTCATTAAGCTAGGGTCACGAGTCACACCATGGCTGCGGTATAATTGCATTTTTTCTGCAAACTGGGGGCTATTCGTTGTTGCCATACCACCTTCGGCGGTAGTGATGATTTTAACTGGATGAAAGCTGAAGACGGTGATGTCACTATAACGGCAATTGCCTATCGGTTCTTTTTTATACTTACCGCCTATGGCGTGAGAAGCATCTTCTATGATGTAAAATCCGTATTTTTTTGATAGCGCATGCATAGCCTGCATATCACAACACTGACCACTAAAATGCACCGGGATCACCACTTTTGGTAGTGTGCCGTTTTGTTCAGCTAGGATCAGCTTCTTTTCTAGTTCTTTAGCGCACAAGTTATAAGTACGAGGGTCGATATCGACAAAATCAACTTGAGCTCCACAATATAAGCCGCAGTTTGCCGAGGCAACAAAGGTAATCGGGCTAGTCCATAGCCAATCACCGGGGCCTAGCCCTAATGCTAAACAGGCGATGTGCAGGGCAGAGGTGGCACTGTTAACTGCCACCGCATGATCGGCGCCTGCATAATCTGCGACGGTTTTTTCAAACAGGGGGACTTGTGGGCCTTGAGTTAAAAAATCAGATTTAAGTACCTCAACCACGGCATCAATATCTGCTTGATTAATATCTTGGCGGCCATAAGGGATCATGGTTAAAATTTCCCTATATAGTCATTGTTATTAGTAATCCAATCTCGTAGTTCGCTTTGGCTCATCCATTGATCATTAGTATCGCTAGCATAGACGAAGCCTTCGGGAACTTTTATGCCGTCTTTAATACGCTTAAGACAAGTTGCCCAGCCATTAATGCAGGGTAGTATTTTGTAATGCTCAGGATATTCGTAGGTGGTGTATGCATCTTCTTGGCTGACCATTTGCTCGTGCAGCTTTTCGCCAGGACGAATACCTACTACTTCTAGCGTCGCGTTGGGGGCGATGGCGGCGGCGAGATCTGTCATCTTCATGGAGGGGATTTTCTTCACATAGATTTCACCGCCTACCATATCGCTAAAGGCATGCCATACCAGCTCGACACCTTGTTCGAGTGAGATCATAAAGCGAGTCATGCGCGCGTCGGTAATGGGTAAGGTACCTGAATCTTTCATCGACATAAAAAATGGAATGACTGAGCCACGTGAACCCATTACATTGCCGTAGCGCACTACAGAGAACTTAGAGCCGTGTTCACCAGAGTAGGAGTTAGCGGCCACAAACATTTTGTCTGATGCTAGCTTGGTGGCACCGTAGAGGTTGATTGGGCTGCTAGCTTTGTCAGTAGAAAGCGCCACTACACCTTTAACGCCTTTATCTATGCAGGCGTCAATCAGGTTCATCGCACCGTTGATGTTAGTTTTTATGCATTCAAACGGATTGTACTCTGCAGTGGGTACTATCTTAGTGGCAGCAGCATGCACCACGTAATCCACGCCATCTAGAGCACGGTAGAGTCGGTCTTTATCGCGTACATCACCAATAAAAAAACGGATGCGGTCGTCACCCTGAAATTTTTTGGCCATCTCCCATTGCTTCATTTCATCCCGTGAAAAAACAATGACTTTTTTAGGATTAAATTTTGCCAAAGTCATGGGCAGAAAGGTGTTACCGAACGAACCAGTACCACCGGTAATGAGAATAGTTTTATTACTGAGCATGCTTCTTCTCTATATGAGAGATAGTTAACAGGAGTTTAAGCAAAAATCGTGCCTTTTTATAGCACTTCGTTTTGCCACCTTTTAACTCTGTATTTTGAGTGCAGTTAGGGAGGCGTTTAGTAAGCGTCATAATTTTGCCAGTTGTACTAATGCTGTTTGTCAACTATCCCCCCGAATTTACCGCCAAAGTAGCTGCCATGCCCTTAAGCTTGATCTAGATCATGTTTACCCCACTTTGTGACTTAGAGCGACTCGAGTTATTTTGACGCTTGTGTCAGAATTACGGCATATGGTGTGTACATGAGTTTTTACAATGTTATGCTGTGTTTAATGCAAAGCAACATTTTGCTGTAATAAAAAGCTGCAATAAAAACATCTGTAATAACTAACTGAATTGTAAGGACATAATTCCTATGAGTTTTAATAGCTGCGTTTTGATCATGGATCACAATCAGGAACGACGCTTAAAGCTCGAGGCCATACTGTCTTTTATGCAGGTGGAATGGCGCAGTGGTAGCCGGGCGGAAGATCATGCTTGGTTACAGAGCCAGCCACAAAATATGACGGTATTGGTTGGAGACACGGATGTGTCTTTGCATGAACTACTCGAAACATTTCCGCATCACGCCTTTATTAGCTTAACGGCGGCCCACAGTCATCTGCCTAATTTATTGGGCACCTTATCCTCGCTGACTTATGACGAACTCACTTCACTCTTACTGCAAGCACAAAACTGGCAACCTGTGTTGATATCAAATGATAAAGACTGCAAGTTGCACGAGTTATTGATTGGCGACAGTAGCGCCATATGTGAAGTAAAAAACCTGATCCGCCAAGTGGCCAGCAAGCCGGCTAACGTGTTGTTGCTAGGTGAGTCGGGTACCGGTAAAGAAGTAATTGCGCGTGCTATTCATCTGTTGTCTTTGCAGTGTGATGGGCCTTTTGTGCCAATTAACTGTGGTGCTATACCTGCCGAATTATTAGAAAGTGAGTTGTTCGGCCATGAGAAGGGTGCGTTCACGGGGGCGGTGTCGGCCCGTAAAGGGCGGTTCGAGCTGGCCGAAGGTGGCACGCTGTTTTTAGATGAAATTGGCGATATGCCCTTGCCGATGCAGGTAAAACTGCTGCGCGTATTGCAAGAACGCACCTTTGAACGGGTAGGCGGCACTAGACCTATCGCCGCTAAAGTGCGGGTAATTGCAGCAACGCATCGCGACCTTGAGCAGATGATTTATGAACAACGTTTTCGTGAAGACCTGTATTACCGCTTAAATGTGTTTCCGATTGAAGCGCCTGCGCTCAGTGCACGCCACGAAGATATTCCGCTGTTGCTTAATGAGTTAATTAGTCGTCATCGTACTACCCATAACGCCGAACTATCATTTTCGCTTGAAGCCATAGAGTCGCTGCAACAATGGCATTGGCCAGGTAACGTGCGCGAGTTGTCAAATTTGGTGGAGCGGATGTTTATTTTGTGCCCTAACCAAGTGGTGCAGTTAGGCGATTTGCCCGTTAAATACCGGGCGCTATCTAACGCACAATTAGTGATACGCCCCTTCGATGAGCTAGACGAGCGCGATGCATTATCGGCCATGTTTCAGTCTAATGATGAATTTGCGGGCGAAAACGAAGCTGATTTTTTTGATTTTCAAACCTTAGAAGAGAGTGAAGAAGAGCCGGATTTTATGGCGCCTACTTTGTCTGCCGACGGCGTTAACTTAAAAGACATGCTGGCCAACATCGAAATGGACATGATTGCTCAGTCGTTAGAAGTGAATGACGGTGTAGTCGCCCGCGCCGCCGAGCACTTAGGTATGCGTCGCACTACCTTGGTGGAGAAGATGAAGAAGTACGGCATCACTAAGTGATAGCCGTAAACTGGAAGTAAAATACAGTGCAGAGTGCTTAGCTAAACAAGGACATTAAATCTAAACCTATTTTTTGCCACGCTCTCTGTTTAAAAAAAGCACGGAACGCACGGACAGAGCAAGGGGATAAACGACAAGGGTTAATGTTTATGAGAACTTAATCCGCTACGCGCTTTGCTGTTATCACTATTTTTCCGTGTTCTGCTATGGATTCCGTGGCGAAATATCTCTGAGTCTTTATCATCCAGCTCTCAGCTTCAGGCTTCCAGCTTTTTTGTAAGAGCTGGCATGCTTATTGAATGAACAGTCTATAATCCTCTGAATTTTCTTCCTATGCCTGATTATGCGACAGCTGTGCTGTCTGAAACCTTGAGTATGACGGCTTTAGTCAATGCCATGCCGAATGGTGTGGTGTGGCTGGATGGTCGGGGGCGTGTGGCGTTAGTCAATCCGGCGGCGCAACGACTCTTGGCTGCATCCTTGGGTGAGCCGCTACAAAATAAGCCGCTATTAGGTGAAGCTTGGTCTGCTGTAATCGAACGGGTATTTGCACCGCAGCCGGATGATGGTTTGCAAGTGTCGCTTAAAGATGGCCGACGTATTCAGTTGGCCATTTCTCATATCGAAGGCCAACCTGGCCAGTTAATTCAACTCACCGATCTTACGCCGACTCGCGCTTGGGTAGCACAGCAAAGTCATGCTCAGCGCTTAGCTGCATTGGGCCAAATGGCCGCCACCTTGGCGCACCAAATTCGCACGCCTTTG
>JAHLFF010000302.1 GCA_018883945.1 Candidatus Acinetobacter avistercoris | reverse complement strand
GGCATTGATCGAAAAACATTTCCCTTGTTTCTAAAGGAATGTGAGTTTAGATTCAACTATGGATCGCCCAAAGAGCAGCTAAAAACACTGCTAATTTGGACGAAAATTTAACCTGTTCTACTACAGCCCCTTAAATTTTATTAAACTTCTTTCATAAGTCATTATTCAAATAATATCACTCATCATGATTACTCCCTCATCCTAACCTTCTCCCAAAGGGAGAAGGGATAATGACATATCAATTTATTGTCATTCAATTATCATTTTTTGACTTATGAAAGAGACCTATTAAATATAGAAAAATTAAATATCAAATTTTAGATACAAATATTTCCAAAGTATCTACACAAATCAGACTCTTTATCTCAATGAAATTGATAGATTTTAATTTCAGGGAATAGAAGGTGTAAATATGGATTTTTTTAGTATTTTTATCCATGACACAACATGGGCGTTTGTTGCGGAGATTTTGATTCGCTGCGTACTGATGTTTTGTATGATCATTCTTTTTTTACGGCTCACAGGTAAACGTGGTGTTCGACAGCTTTCAATATTTGAATTAACCATTATTTTATCTTTAGGTTCGATTGCTGGCGATCCGATGTTTACTCAGGATCTCCCTTTAGTCCAAGCCTTTATCATCATGGCGACCATCATTTTACTTTATCGCGTTACCACATGGCTAATGATGAAATATCAACCCTTTGAAGATTTGCTTGAGGGTAAACCACTGTATATTTTAAAGGACGGTGAGTTATTAGTAAAAGACATCAAAAAAGGGAAATACTCGCATGACGAATTCTTTGCAGAAATGCGCCAACAAGGTACAGAACATTTAGGTCAAATCCGAACGGCTTTATTAGAAAGTGATGGTAAATTTAGTATTTTATTTTATCCAGCAGAAGAGGTTCACTACGGATTACCTATTTTTCCTGATGCTTATCCAGTCATTGATACCGTTAAAGCTCATACTTTTTATGCATGTACTTATTGTGGCCATATTAAAATGCTCGATCGTCACAATGAAGCCTGCCCACACTGCGAATGTCAGCAATGGTTTATTGCGATTAATCACCCCAGAGTCTGAGGTGCTCGATCTTCGTTTAAATAAAGATTTTGAACATAATAGATTTCTTTCATTCGCTATTTTCAAATCTCAATAACTTGCCGTTCTATGATTTTTTTATAGATAAAAATTAATCTATTCAACGTTATTAAAGCCATTAAAAAATAAGTACAAAGAATCTAGTTAAAAACTTATGAACGCATTACATGATCAATGCCAACACAAATGGTAAGGTCATGGCTGAACATAAAGTTTGTAAACTAATAATCCCAGCCATCAATTGACTATCGCCTCTAAGCACCTTCGTTAAAATATACGCAGCTGAAGCTGTTGGCAAAGCAAAATAAAGCACAATGATTTGTGTCTCAAGTATTGAGAAATTAAGTAATAAACACACTACATATGCCAAGGCAGGCATAATCATTAATCTTGAAAATGTATTGATCAATAAAGGCAATAGGTCTTTTTTTAATGCCATAAATTGTAATGCAGCACCAACACACATGAGACCAAGCGGCAAACTACAACCCGCAAGCTGTTGTATAAGCGAACTTAATCCAGCCCAAAGCGGTAAGCCAGAAAGATTAAATAACACTCCAACCAAACAACCCATAATCAAAGGATTTTTAACCAGAGATAAACTAATACTCCTTAAGTCCATCCCCTCTTTTTCAGTCAATGCTAAAACGGAAAGAATATTTACGACAGGAATGCTGATGGCCAAAATAATGGCGAATAAAGTAATGCCTTGTTGCTGAAATAATGATGCGACCACGGCCAAACCGATATAAGTGTTAAATCGGATATTACTTTGCGTATAGACTCCAAAACGTGCAGAGGGAATACGATATATTTTTCGAATAAGATAGAGTGCAGTGCAAGTAATACTTAGCATGATAACCAAGATCAAAAAAATGCTATGAACCATACTCAAATCAATATCTGCTGTGGCTAAATTTCCAAATAACATTGTTGGAAATAAAAAATAATAATTGAGCTTCTCAACACCTGTCCAAAAACTATCTGAAAAAAACTGTTTCTGTTTTAAGATATAGCCCGTGAAAATAAGGGCAATGAGTGGAAAGAGTGATAATAATATACTGTGCATAGCTGTTTAATTTACGCCTCTTTTTATCTTATTCCCATCCATCATTTTTTCATTCAATTTAAAATTTAAATGTGTATTGAAGATTAGATGTCTGAGATAAGTGAATCCATTCGAAAAAATACGGTAAGCACTCTTAATCTTACTATTTTACACATTTTGTTAATATTTGAGGGGCTGATTGAATATATAAAATAAGGGATATCTACAACATATTTCAGCTCTTAAAAGAACAATCTCGAAGGCTAGGCATGAAGTGCTTGGATTAATTGCTTGTTAATCGATTTTTTTCAATTAAAATGCTAATTAGTTAACACAATAAATAAAATTATGGATAACTTTGTATTTATGGACAATCTGATAATTAAAAAATTATGTGCTTTATGTATTCCCTTTTTCGCTTTAATTCATACTTCAGCGTTTGCGATGCCAGATGTGTCAGAAGAACATCGCGCTATATTCACAGCGGCAGGATTTAAATATGCCAATGGTGCTTGGCGTGGAAAGTGTAGCTTTGGTCATATCTCATTCATTAAAGATTTCAATGGTGATGGTCGACCTGATGCAATCATTAAAGATGGAGGAACACGATGCTATGCCCATACAGGAGTCGGCTTTCATCTCGTGACTAAACAAGCCAATAATAAATGGACACGAATTTTAAATAGTCCCGGTGAACCTGTTTTTTTGAAAACAATTGGTCGACATGGCTGGCCCGATTTAGCCATTACCAACAGCAGCCAGTGTCATCAAATTCTAAGTTGGGATGGAACTCAATTTGCAAAAACTCGTCAGGAGTTTAAAGGTAGGCCATGTATTCTTCCAAATTCAATATAATATATCCACATCAGATCAGGTGAAGTCTTGGTCTTTAAGAGCTGAATTTATATTTATACTTAAATATCTGAACTTTATGAGTGATCAAATTTTGCGAAAAGATCTAACTGATCATCATAAAAATACCCACTACGCTTCACAGTCTTATTGAAATTAGTTCACTGTTCAGTATGTTACAAAAAATGTTACAAAAATCATTGGATTGTTTTTAAACGTTAGTTTACAAATCAAAATATAGAAAATTTAAATTAAAAATAATAATGATATAAATCAATACTATAGGATTTATTAATAAATAGATTTCGCGTTAAGTTGGTGCGGATTATTTATTTTGGTGCATAAAATGCTTTATATCGAGTCTTGATGATTTTTCTAATTTTTTAATCATTTTTTCCCTAGATGTTGAATCATCATGCTGCAAAATCAATCGTTATACTAGCGCGATTGTGACTTTAAGCACCATTTATAACCCTCATGCAAAATATAGATCTACTTTTTCTCCTTTTAGGTGCAATTCTTGTTCTGGCCATGCACGCAGGCTTTGCGTTTCTTGAGCTAGGAACGGTTCGACATAAAAATCAGGTCAATGCACTCAGTAAAATCTTAACTGATTTTTCTATTTCAGCCATCGCCTATTTTTTCATTGGCTATTACATTTCCTACGGCGAACACTTTTTTCATACAAGTCAAATTTTAGTGGAAGAACACGGCTACAACTTGATGCGCTGTTTCTTTCTTTTGACCTTCGCAGCAGCGATTCCCGCCATTATTTCTGGCGGTATTGCTGAACGTGCAAAAATGCGACCTCAAGCGATTGCAACAGTATTTATAGTTGCCTTGGTCTACCCTTTGTTTGAGGGAATCGCTTGGAATGGAAACTTTGGTATCCAAAAATGGTTAGCTGACAGTTTTGGTGCAAGTTTTCACGATTTTGCAGGTTCTGTCGTGGTTCATGCGATGGGAGGTTGGATCGCGTTAACGGCTGTTGTTTTACTGGGTGCACGTCATGGTCGTTACAAGAAAGATGGTCGAATCAGTGCCCATCCGCCCTCGTCTATTCCTTTTTTAGCATTGGGTTCTTGGATTTTAATTGTCGGCTGGTTCGGCTTTAACGTTATGAGTGCTCAAAGATTAGATGCCATCTCAGGCTTGGTGGCAATGAACTCCCTGATGGCAATGGTTGGTGGAACATTGGCTGCCAACGTCTTTGGTCAAGAAGACCCTGGCTTTTTACATAACGGCCCATTGGCGGGTTTAGTCGCAATCTGCGCAGGATCTGATATCGTCCATCCACTCGGTGCCTTAATGATCGGAGCCATTGCAGGATTTATTTTTGTTAAACTTTTCACCTACACGCAAAATAAACTCAAAGTCGATGATGTATTGGGGGTATGGCCTTTGCACGGCGTCTGTGGCGCTTTTGGTGGTATTGCTGTCGGTGTTTTTGGTCAACAATGGTTAGGCGGTTTGGGTCAGGTTTCTATAATTTCTCAACTTATCGGTACGCTTCTCGCCATCATTATTGCATTGCTCGGCGGCTGTCTAATTTACGGTGTACTCAAAGCCACTCTCGGGATTCGACTGACTCAGGAGGAAGAATATCGCGGTGCAGATTTATCCATTCATAAAATTACAGCCAATTCAGAAGATGCCATTTTTTAAGTCACGTATTAAGTCACGTTTTAAGCCACGTCTTAATTCATCTCTTAGACCATTTTAATCCTCCTTGAATCCTTTACGCTGCTGAAGGTTCAAGGAAAATTTCTCATTTTACATCTCTACTTTTTACTTCTCTTTTTTCAATGTTTTAGTATTCGCTCTATTTCATAAACCCAAAAAATCAATAAGCTGCAATAAATTGAGAGGTAAAATTCCTTCTCCCTTCGAGACAAGGTTAGGTTGAGGGTATACTCATGATAAGTGGATGTGGTGAATAATGACTTTTGAAAGACGTCTATTATTAATAACCATATTCTAATGATCGTTTTTGATCTTCAATTTAAACGTCAAGATATTTTAAGACTTCATGCAAATGCTGAATGACTCGATCTTTTGGAATATGAAGCTGATCGTCCAACCGATCGGCGTTCAGTTTAGGGTGAAATCCATCGAGTAATAAAGCGTTCAGACCTACACTCGTTGCACCCTGATAATCATTTACGGGATGATCACCTATATATAAGCAATGCTGAGGCTCTATTTGAATCTGAAAGCAACTGTGTAAAAAGATTTCTGCATTTGGTTTTGCAATACCCACAGATTCTGAACTAAAAATTTCTTCAAAATATTGATGAAAACCTAAACCTTGTAGAATCTTCAAGCGTGTTGCATGCCCACCATTCGAAATGACTGCCAGCTTATAATTTCGCTGTTTTAAATGTTCTAACAATTCAACTGCCCCTGTCATAGCAACAGCAGACAGACCAAACTCTTCAAACCAAAACTCAGTCAAAGTTTCTAACGATGGCGTTACATCCCAATTTAATTCCTGAATCAGTGCCTGAGCAACTGAAGCAGCGATACTCGGATGCGTGAGAAACTCCTTTTTAGGATAACCACCATTATCAATTCGCCGGATAATTTCAACTGTTCGAGATAACGTTGCATCATCTTCGGCATCTAAAAGCTGCCTATTAAAATGATTAAGGAGATGACGACTATACGCTTGCACACTCTGATCATGGTGCGTCAAGGTATTGTCTAAATCAAATAATACTGCTTGTATTGCCATCCTTAAAATTCTTTATT
>JAHLFF010000301.1 GCA_018883945.1 Candidatus Acinetobacter avistercoris | reverse complement strand
TCTCTCAGAATATTGACTCTCCGACAAACCCGGTACGGTTCAAAGTGTAGATACGAATATTTCAATTGTTAAATCATTATTAGTCGTTTGATTTGATTAATGCCATCGGATTTTAATTTGTATTTAATTATCATATTTGTAATTTAATGCCAACTGGTAGAGTAGTTAAGCATTGTAAAATGGCGGGAACAGCAAAGTTGCAGTTCATGCCTTTATCTCCCCCTTTCTGCAAACGTAGGCATTTCTGGCATGGCACTTTAAATTCTAACTCCCTCGAATTCGATGCTTTTAAGCCTTTCTGATTCGAAACTTTCAAAACCATAAATAAAGGGCGCTATGATTCAGTTATTCATTTTATGCCTCGGTGCAAATTTAATGCTGTTAGGCTTTCATATGATTAAAAGTGCATCAAAATTACTCACGCTGCATATCAATCAAATGTCCAACACTTCTGAAAATATTCTTATAGCAATAAGTGCGTCCGAAGACTTCATGGAGCGTGGAGAGAACATTGGCGGAATCGGCTTTGTTCTATTTGTAGTAGCTTTTATATCTTGCTTTACATCACTGGCGTTGAAATATTTTATATAACCAGGAAGAGACGGCGCTAGATAATAAAATCATCTGCAAAACCTAATGTCAAAGTAAAAAAAGATGATGTATTCGGACCAAATGTCAGCCTTGTGACAACCTATGATATTAATAAAAACTGGTACGCAGTAGCATCAATCGCATATGTTGATATGGGATATCGTTTCTAAAAGTTTAAAAAGACTTGATTCATAATAGATCTACTCTTCTGAGTGTTTCATACATCTTTGTTTCTACTCTAGTACACAACTAAATTTATTTTTTTAAATACTAAGGTGCCTAATGGAAAATAATACTGTTAAAAAACCATCTTTATTTACATTGGAGGGAGGGCGCGGTTTCTTAGAGTTCATGAGAAACATGACTCCTCAGATTCTAGTAGGCTCTATATCTATAATTTGTACTATTAGAGCACTTGATACAGAAAATATACCATTATGGATTTTAACTTTAATTATGTGGTTCGTCTTTTTTTATATTGCGGTAGCCAATTATATAAATTTTATCTCACCAGTTATGAAATACATTGGAGATGAGTTAGCCGATATTGAAGGTTATATGACGAAATCAGATACTGTAGGTCTTAAGTTCAATGATTGGTTAAAAGGATTAATTAAAAATATTTGCTTAACATACAAACATAAAAAAAAGATATTTCTGGAACTTGTACTCTTAGCTATATTAGTGGAAATTCCAAGCGTTGTAGCTTTATTTGCAGCAGGAACTACAGCAAGTCAACTCTATAGTTTTATGTTCATAAAATAATATTTACTCCTTAAATGTCTCATTCAAAGCTTGTTGGACGGCGTCAACACGACTCTTACAGGCTTTATAAGCAGACATAGACTCTTCTACAATCTTCATCAAATTATCAATATCAGGTTCTTCTTGTGACTCAAGCAATTCAGCATTCTTTTTAAGAACGTCATAGCCTTCTTTAAACGTCAATTCTTTCTTAGTCATTACTTGATACCTGCTTCACATTGGCGTTGATAATACCATCTTGTAATTCTACTTGAATGCTATCACCTGAGATTTGTTGAATAGAGCGAATGGCTTTGCCTTGACTGCGTACGATGCCAAAACCTTTGGCCATTACATTTTTGGGATTCTGAAGTAGTGTTTCTCTCATAAGAGATTCAACTTGACTAGAGACGAGTTTAATTTGTTGCTGGGCTAAATATTGGGTGTTGTCTTTAATTAAGTCCAGATTTCGATTTGCTGTATTAATTTGATTATTCGCGTGTGTCCTGATCATTTTTAAATATTGATCATTCTGGCTTTGATACGCCGTGATTTGATGTTGTGATAGGAGTTTAATGGTTTGCAAAGATTCTGATACGTTTTTAGCACGCTCTACAATTAAATTGCGTATGCCTCCAATGACCTTACTGGGTGTATCAAATGAACGATGTGCAATTTCATCTAAGATAGTTCTGTCTTTTTCATGGCCAATACCAACCCAAATAGGAACTGATCGCTTACAGAGTAGAGCAGCTAGATCATAGTCATTTAAATATGCCAAATCATTTACAGATCCACCACCGCGAATAAGTACGATTAGATCTGGAGCAACGTCATAGTCTTTGACCCATTGTTTAAGGGCAGTGATTAATGAATCTCTAATACTGGTTGGAGCTGTATTACCTTGGAAAGTTGCACTGTGATAAACAAAATGGCAAACACCGGCTTTCTCTAATGCATCAGCATCTTTTTTAAAGTCACCTAAACCTGCAGCATTTTCTGGTGCAATGACCAGCACATTTTGAATATCAAAAGGCGTAGGTAAATGCTTGTTTTTATCGGCAAGCCCTTCGGTGCGTAATTTTTCTAAAGTTTGCTGATAACGCCGTGCTATATCGCCTAAGGTAAAACTTGAATCTATCTCTTCTACATTAACTGAGAAGCCATATTGCGGGTCAAATTTGGCTTTAACTTTAATAAGCACGTTAAGATCACGAGATAACTCAATGCCACTTTCGCGTTCAAACTTAAGTACCATTTTTTGAGCAGATGTTTTCCAAATAGTTGCCTTACAACTCGCAATAACTTTATCTGAGTCTTCATCTTTTTCTGCAAGCTCAAGATAGTAATGGCCACTTTTAATATTTAGATTACGAATTTCTGCTTTTACCCATACAGGGTCATCAAAGGCTAACCGTACTACTTCTTGAATTGCTGTTAGATACTCGCTTAATGAAAGCTTGAATTCGGACATATCTAAAACTGTTAGGATCAGGAGTAGATATATAGTAACTAAGCAAAGGTATTATAACAATCAACTCTATTGACCCTGCGCAAGGGATATGGCATATTTCTGATATAGTGATCGTAGTGTATTAGAAGCACTGGATTAAATTAAAGCTCATCGAAAAGTGGGCTTTTTTATTTCATAAAAATTTGGTTATAAATTAAATTATAAGTTAATTAAAAACCCAATATTATGGGTTTTTAATTCTTGATTGATTATTTAGGAGTAGGCGTTGTTGAAGGGGTCGGTTTTGATTCTTCAGGCTTTGGATTTGAAGTTTCATTTGCGCTTAATACTGGAGCAGCTTTAATATCTGTTTTTAAAGAAAACGCTTTAAATCCTTTATTGTTGGCAGTCATGATCTTGTTCCTTTAAACATTAATTGAGAATTGATCATGGGCTTTTATTTCACTTACAGTAGCCTAGTTATGAGACTGAAGTGTGGGGAATTGTACGATTGAATTTTTTATCTCTTATTTTTATTTCTAAATTTTTTAAAGAATCTCATTCTATATTGTTTTAAAACAGAATTTGAAAAGTCAATTTATTTAACATTTATTTTCCTGATACATTATAGTAACAAAGCTTATATTTACTTATCTATTTTTTATATTTACTTATCTAATATTTGTAATACAACAGTCATAAATGAATGCTAAATTACTTTTCATAAAATCAATAAGCATTAATAGAATACATGGCATAGATATAGGCTGCTTAATTTGGGAGAGTTAAGCAGTTTTTTTTTATTCTAATGATTGTTTCACAACTATTCGTTATAAATATTTAATAAATATATTGATGTTTTTGTAAAATATGAGATTATGAAAATATAACAACAATGCAAAGGGAAAATAATAATGTTTTATAAAGGTACCATATCAATCTTAGCCTTAGTTCTTACACTAATTCCACTTCAATTGCGATAAATGAATAATTGAGCAAATTCAAAATTTGAAACTACCTAATAGTGGTTCTTATTTGTATGCATTAGACTTCCTTTTAGCCGAACTTTCTACGGCACATAAACCCCGCCAACAAAGCATATTTAGCGGGGTTTTTTTTATAAATATATTTATACGAATTAATTTGATTGTTTGCCTAGCTAATGAGTCTACAAAGAGCATTTGCTGATAGCTCCGGCTTTTAGCATGAATAGCAGATACGATAACTTTTTAACTACAGTGTAATAAAGATTTAAATTAAAGCTAAAAAAGAGCCGTTTGTGAGTGCTTGGAATAGCTTAAGTATAATAAATGTCTAATTGTGGAAAATTTGCCATAGTTAACCCTTTAATTCAAAACATTAAAAATTATAAAAAAATGGCTGTATTTAGCTACATTTCCTCAGACTAATCTGAAGTTGTAATGATAGGCTGATTACAAGTGAATTAAGACTAAGAATATTGCACAGCTAAAAAATACATTTATTAATTTCAAATTTTTTTTTTTAAAAGGATTTAAGAAAATACTGAGTCATCATTTTAAATAAATCATAAATATAAAAAACACCACCTATTGAAGTAGGGATACACCGTAAGAGTAAGAAATTCGGATTTTTGCATGTAGACGTTACTCAACACAAAATTAATTACAAGCGTTTTCCTACCAAATTGGTTATGTGTGGCAGAGAGATTAAACCCAGATGCAAGTCAATATACAAGTTACATCCATTTATGCGTCTTCAATAAGCGTACATATAGTTGTGCGGTAAATTTGAAAGTTTGATAACAGCTATTTTACTGATGATGGATCATATTTTAACGATCGTTTTGTAGTTTTGGATTTAAGCGAATTTTAAGGGGAAAGGGATGATTGTGGTAGCTGTAAAAGTTAAATGGTTCATAAGAGGTATCAATTAGTGAAAAAATCTAAAGCATTTGATGAAAGAGAGCTATATAAAGTTGTTGGTCATAATTGTCGTGTAGTGCGAGATATTAATGGACTAACCAGAACGGATGTTATGAAACGTGTTTGGGCCTACGACAATAATCAGCAATTTAACAACCGTATTTGTGAACTTGAAAACGGCGTAAAGAAATTAGACATACCTACACTTTATAAAATTTGTACTGAGCTTGATTGTAGTGCTGATTTTATTCTTGGCCTTAGTGACGAAGTAGAGCGTGAAAACCTTGAAGGGAAAATAGCGGGACGTATTTTTCAATCCATTCGCGGTGCTGTTCTTGAAGCATCTGAAGAGCTTTGCATTAGTGTTTCTAAAAGCATTCGTCACTTACCGCCGTATCAGGGCGAAATGCTACGTACTAACGCCCAAAGTGTTGTCAGCATAATTGAGCAGCTAATGCATGATCTTGCATTTCGTGGCCAATATGCCGAATTGATCGATGCTGTCATGGAGTTAAAGACTAATGTTATTAGTTTTGATCGATATACATCACGTCAATTGAGACAAGTTGAATTGTCTATGAACATGCTGTTAGACGGCGAAGATGATGAGCTTTCAAGCCATAAGCTGAATAAAACATTTGTACCAACCAAGTCGGAAAAAATCGGATAAAAATGAGCAAGGTAATTGACGATACAATTAGCAAACGATACGGCACAACCTTATGGGCCGAAATACGAAAGCTATATGAATCTAAACAGCAGCATGAATATGAGCGGATAAAAACTATTTTAACTGCGGAATTTGATTTAACCAGTTTCCCGGCAAAGCGTACAGTAGAGCGACATGCAAAAGATGAGAAGTGGAAACGCTACATAGCGGTGGATACTGTTAAAAAGTTAAACAAAACATACACCGAAGCGTTTTGGATCAATGTTCGTGCCATATATGAATCTAATCCTAAGATTAGTTATAAGCGCCTAAAAGAATATACTCAGAACGAACTGAAATGCAGTGATTTTCCATCACCTGATGCGATCAATGCTAAGGCTGAAAATGAAGGGTGGAAAAGGCTTAATCAACTTATTGAAAAGAGTGACGTTGAGCTTAGAAAGCTGTCAAAAAGCGTCACAAGTATGGCAGGAAAATCAAAAATAAAATTTACGAATAACGGTAGAAATGTTGTTATAGATCAAGGGTGTGATGATGGTGAGGATGAAGATTATTTAGTTGACTTTCACTTATTCAATGATCAGGTAGAAAACGTAAAATCGAATATCAAAAATTTGTTAATGGAGTCGGCAGTAAAACAAAGGAAAATGTCAGAAACAATCATTAAAAATCGTAAACGGATAGGTTCGATTGGTGAAATCGGGGATATGTTAAGTGATCGATTAATGTTGAATCACACTCTTTTAATGTCACAGCAGATACGCGAATTAAGCGGTGCG
>JAHLFF010000300.1 GCA_018883945.1 Candidatus Acinetobacter avistercoris | reverse complement strand
GTCGCTGTTCAGCGCAGGATTAGAAAATTGTACGTGTAGTGCACGTTTTTGAGCGCTTAACCCCAATTGCTCTAGTGCCGAAAATATATTGGCAAGCATAATTATTATCTATATCAAAGAAAGTTTTTAATTCCCTTCATTTAAACAAAATCATGCGACTTTGAATAGTGACAATTATCACAAAGTTGTTTTAAAGTGTAAAAGCTTAGGCTTTGCAGATTCATGATTTACAATAATAAATAAGCGATAAAAAAGACTCAAAATCTTTTATTGAAGTTTTATTTTTTTAGTTAGAAAGCTCGACTGATGACTTGCCCAGAATAGCTCAAACAATCCTTCACTCTTATTTTTTGGACTTCAGACAATGCTGAAATATCAAACCACGCATAATCACTATGTTCAGCACTTAACTTAATATCAGTAGATTGCAATAATTTGCATTTAAAAATAAAGGCATGCGAAGTCACGTTTGAATGAAAATATATGCCTGACAAATATTCAATGACGATTTCACAGCCTAACTCTTCCAGGCATTCACGATATAAAGCGTCATGGATAGTCTCACCCAAATCCAATCCACCGCCGGGTAATCCCCAATCGCAGTCTGCATAATTGGCTTTAAGTAATAACACTTGCCCCATGTCGTTTTGAATGACTGCATGTGAACTTAAGCGATAAAAATCTTGAAATCCCATTTTCAAAATTAACCTGTTAACCGAGCTAGATAAACACTATACAGCCTAAGACAAAACATCACCGGATTTTTGATGAACCTATTCTCATCAAAATAAATAGGCAACAAGAGAACGAATAGATAAAGCAAAGTATCCAAGCAAGACATCGAAGTTTTAGTCACGCATTAACGGCAATTTTTATTATAATGCGCTATGAATACAATCAGCTTTTAAAACAATAAACTTTAAGACCTGAACTTTTTTTTAGACCATGAACTTTAAGACCATGAACTTTAAGACAATCAGCATTTCAGACAATCAAAAAAAATAATCCGTCAAATTATTATTCTCTTGATGCAACTTAAGAGTTTTCTTTGACGTCAAAGAAAAATCTCAATGATTTTTTAAATCATTCTTTTTATTTTTTAAACCACTCTCTATTCTTTAAAACGACTTGTTTAAACAACGAACTGAAGTTTAGGATGGTCTTTTAACACAATCGCTTTTCCAGTTGTAAGATCGACAGGCATCGAAATGTGCTGATGCACTACATACCACTGACCATTTCGCTTTTGCATACATAAGGTGGTACGACACCATGGTATTTGTAATTGTTCCTCTAAAGCTGGATTCTCAACTTTAGAATGACAATGTATCACTGCAAGTCCGTCACTAGCACAAATGGTAATATCTCGACGCGAAATCTGCATTCCTTCCATCATAAAAGGTTTAAATTGATCCCAAGCCGCTTTGTATTCTTTAACCCCGTTGTGCTGGGTACTGACGTCAAACAAGATCACATCCGATGCACAGTGTTGATTGAGATCAACTTTTTTTTGCCCCAGTACAATTTGGTCCCAAATTTCGATTTGAGCCAAAACTTCATTGGCAATCTTTTTATCACCCTCTATTATTACAGTCACAGAATTTACCTTTTAGTTTTTATATATGTGATTAATTTAACACTTTATAAAATTAATGTTAAGTAAATTATAGTTGAGATTGGAAATTTAAATACAGTTTTATTCATTTTGTTTACAAACACATGCTCTCTCATATTTTAGCTGAATACTATTTTTAGAATTTTTTAACAAATATTCAAAGAACAATAAAACTACCCATTTTCATCTTTTTTCTTAAATCAAGATCGACACCATAAATATTGCCACAACGCTATAAAAATAAAAGCGGGCTAAATTCTTTAAAATTTAGCCCGCTGCTTTAAATTTTAAAACTTATGCTTTTTTTATGTATTCCGATTTAAGCTTCATTGCGCCAAAACCATCAACTTTACAATCAATATCATGACCGTCCGCAGCATCTGGAAGCAAACGTATATTTTTTGCTTTAGTACCGACTTTCACGACTGAAGATGAACCCTTGATTTTTAAATCCTTAATGACGGTCACGGTATCGCCATCTGCCAGCACATTTCCATTTGCATCTTTAATGATCACAACATCTTCAGAAAGCTCACCCTCTTTCCATTCATGTGAACATTCTGGACAAATCAAAAGATCGCCATCTTCATAGGTATATTCTGAATTACATTTTGGGCAACTCGGTAAAGACATAAAAAATCCAAATTAAATTGATACTTAGGCCTAATATAGCATTTTTCTGTATGCAATTTATCCATACCCTCAATATAATTATGGGTTAATAGACGTTTAGACTTTTCCTCAACTAAAAATAAAAAAACCTAAATATGATTTCATTTAGGTTTTTTCAATTCATGATTTTGAATTCAGAGAAAATCTCTCAATCAAAATTTTAGAATAGGATTAACTTTGGAGTTCTGCTTCATCAGTAGCATCTTCTTCGTCTTCATCATCATAGACATAGGCCATGCAACCCCAGCCATCGTACTCACCACCGTGTTGCTCTGCAATTTTTGTAAACCATTCTTCTAAATCTACAATGTCTGAATATTCAGGTTCCATATACACATAAATGGTCACAATCCATTCATGAACTTCATTTTCTTCATCAACAAAAAGACTGATTTTTTGCTCTTCTTGTAATAGAAATAAAGCGCATTTTTCGGCAAGCTCTTGCGTTTTAAATGCAATTGAATATTCAATTTCATGTGCTTCAGTCAGATCATCACCATCTTGATGCATCTGCCACAGTACATTGCCATTATCATCATCTGGATAGAGTTTAAAATCACGAGTCATGCGGGAATCCTTATCTTAATCATTATATTGAGTTGTGATTAGATTAACCCAAAATTATGTCAATTTTAATATATTTGATCTGTTTAATTTAATGGCAATAACCTGCATGCATTCAAGAAATACCGAAGCTCTAATTTCACCACTTTAATCATTCATTTTCGCACTGCCTTTTTAGCACTACAAAATCACCATCAGAACGCCCTCATCCTAGCCATCTACCAGATCGAGAAAGAATTTCACCGCTTCAAATGTTCATCGACTCAATGATTCCACATCTTCATTTTTGTCTTTAGCATCGATTAAAAAGGCACATGAGCTTTTATTTCAACAGGCATACCGCTCAATGGCTGTTTGAAAGCCAAAAAACTAGCATGTAATGCCATACGATTTAGAGGCGATTGACTGGCATGCGGATGATAAAAACGATCCCCCGTAATCGGATGCCCAATATACTGCATATGCACACGTAGTTGATGCGAACGCCCCGTAATTGGCGTTAATAATACTCGAGTGATGTCATTTTCTTCGTCATACGAAAGTGCTTGATATAGGGTTTTCGCAGGCTTACCCAACTCGAAATGGACAATTTGCCGAGGTCGATTTTCCCAATCTGTGATCAATGGGACTTCAACAGCGCCCTCACTTTTTAACTGCCCTTGCACCAAAGCAATATAATTTTTATTCACTGTGCGTGCTTGAAACATTTTGCTGATGGCGACCTCAGCATCACGATGCTTCGCAAACATGAGAATACCTGAGGTTGCCATATCTAAACGGTGGGTTATTTTTGCTTCAGGATATTCAGCCAATACTCGAAAATATGCACTGTCATGATGCTCGGGTAAACGCCCAGGCACAGACAATAAACCAGCTGGCTTATCTATCACGACCAAATCATCATCCTCATACAAAATTGCAAGAGGCGTATTTGGCGGTTGATAAACAAAAGGAAGGTTCAAAGGCATGAAGGTTACAACGGCGGAAAAGACGCAAAATATCAATCAATGTATGTCGTGTCAAAATATTTATGCAGAGTGAATGGATTCAGAAAACTCAGTTAAAACGTATGTGTTGATGTCGAGACATCTATTCATTCCATAAACGCCTATCATCAGTCATTTTAAACAATAAAATCATCATCAGTCATCCTAGCCGTCTGCCAGAGGAAGATAGAATCTTGACCTAGCATTATTTTGGCTGAAAATTGATTTTAAACTTAATGCGATATGGGCTGAGTGGTTTGATTGAGTTTGGTTTTAGCTTGAGCCTGATAATGACTTGATTTTATTTTTTATGATGTTCTAAATTTTATGCTTTTTTTATTAAGAATTTTGAGGGTGTCAGGGAAAAACATATTGTTTAACTTCAACTAGCATAACTTTGTAAGTTATAACCGTGTGCCTATAAATTGGTAATCTATAGCGTCCTAAGTAGAATCGAGACCTTTTGGGTGAGTACTGCACTCGCGTTTTGCGCCGCTGTCAGCATGCTACTCTCTTCGATTCCCATCACACCCTTGAGATATAATTTAACAATCTTGCCTTGGAATTAAATTCCGAAGATCATCTCATTTGAATTGTTTTTAAAAAATATTCCCGATAAATAGTCTATTTTTGATAAAAAATTCCAAACCATGCTTTTTATGCAAAATTAAAATGGGAAATAGCGTAAATGTTGGAATTAAAATTCATCTCAAGCGAAGAAAACTCACTTATATGCCAAAATAAGCTTGTACCCAAGACGCAACGAGCCACCACAGCATTATGGCCACCATGCCATGAAATGCACACTAAGCGGTAACTTCTTGGTTTTTACTTGTTGTTCTGTTGAATCCTGCTGATCTAATGTTTTTATTTTAAAGTTTTCACACCTTGTTTTATATCAATGGCTTTATATCTATGATTTTATTTCTATAAATTTAATATTTCACTGGGAACATATGACCTTTATTAACATTTAAAATTATTTGAAAATTCCATCTCAAAATTATTCAGATAATCAATTGCAAATTTTATGCCATATTTCCATTTTAGAACTCGATTGCTTAGTCAAAGTAAAGCTCATCCATATCTTTTATTTGAGAAAGATAGATAGGATTATAGTTAACCGTAGTCCATGTTTCTTTAAATTTTGGACTTTGTTCTTCATCTTGATTAAGGTTCTTTCTATAGCGCTTTTTACCAGTCATCAAGTTAATACTGGTATCACTATCAACCCTTGGTCCCTGATGCTCTGAGCTGTCATAACCAATCAAACGAAAATCATGGGTTTCATATCTAAAGCTATAATTCCAATAACCATATCGCCCATGAGCATAATGAACATTGAGAAGATTTTTTTTAATTTCGATCCAAAGTTCAGGTTGAAAATATACACCTCCTTCCTCATTTTCCGAACTAAATACGGAAAGATTCTGCATGACCTTTTTATAAGTTTCATTTTCACCGAATAAAACCACGATGCCACGGCGATTTCGATCAAGCTTGCCTCTGTATTCATGATCTACCCATGCGTTAGGATCGGTGGCTTTTACGATTAAAACAGTATCTTGAATCTTGTCTTTATTTAAGTCACCTGTAATGACTTCAAATAAATCATATTTTTTAGGAATATAGCTTTTATATTTCACCTTATCCTTTTCGAATCGAATTTGCTCAGGTGCCATTGCCGTTTGAGCACATGCTAGCGATGGCAACATAAGGAAACTTGCTAATACCATGTGCTGTAACATAGAGCTCGTTTGCATTGATATCACCTATTCATTGTTAGGATTTTCGGCTTAGGTTTAATTTTATTTTTCGAAAAGTTAAAGAGAATCGAGCTGTATATTTTCTTGTTTTTTTCGGCTGATCCAACGTACGACCCAAATCAAAGCAATAATAAAGACAATCACCACCAATACAGGCACGATAAAAGCCAAGATCGATACCACAAATGCTCCAATCCATTCTCCTGTAGAAACTATAGGATTTGCGATTCCCCCTGTTGTTGCGGTCGATAAACCTCTTACTGCGACAGTACTCATTTGAACGGCCGTCGCTGTGCCTCCACCCACGATCAGCGCAGATGCCCAACCGACAAATTGTGACATTTCTCCTGAACTGACTGCCATCGTACTCAGCGTTCCAGCAATCAAGGCTGCGGGTGTAGCAATACTGTCCAACAGATTATCCACCCACGGAATATAGTACGCACCGATTTCAAAAAATGTAACAATACCAAGCGCAACACACACCGACGGCATCGCAAGCCATTCAAAACCTTTCATCGGTTCAAACCAGCCCACTAGAGATGCGATGCTCATGACCAACAAGGGAACAAATACACGAAATCCACATGCTGCGCTCAGTCCAATCCCCACGCATAAACCCAATATTGTTTCCATGTGCTGACCTTTATTTATTGTTGATTATTTTCTATAAATACACATGCAGGGTAACAAAAAAGCCCTATGGGATAATAGGGCTTTTATTTAAAAACAGGTTTATCTGTTTCTTATGTTTTGCTTAGGCATTCTTATTGTTAAATTGATTGCCATGGCATTTGGTACACGGGGGTAAACGGTCTGTACCAATTTCTAAGTAAGCGCGGTGTCCGCACTGAATACAAAAATAGAAGCCTGTTCCGGGTTTAGAGCCTGCAGTCACCATTTTTGTTCTCCATAGTTTAGAAATGGTTCGTCTACTATAACCGAGTTATGATGGTTGTCTATTGTCCATTTCGACAGGTGATGATGACTTTTATGCCAGCCACTATCATAAATGGATTATAAAGCCGCTATCATTATCTTTTGCCTTATCAGAAAACCCATCAACATGTACTCAAAGATCATATTTTCTGTGTTTTCTTTCTGCGCTTAAAGCTAAATTCCTTCCTGTTTGCTCCGATTTAAAAAGACCACAATCACGGCTATACAGGTCAATACACTTGCAAAAGTCAAATTCAACCAAAGTCCAACACCATCATAAATCAGCCCGCCAGCAAATGCGCCTAATCCGATGGAAAGGTTAAATACAGCCACATTAAATGCAGCAGCGAGTTCGAGCTGTGTTGGCGCTGAACGAATCATCCACGTCATTAATGAGACTGAAACACCACCATAGGCAAATCCCCAAATTAAGAACAAGACAATATTCAAATAGAGAAAATCACCAAAAAATATGAATAGCAGCAATGTTGCACTGAGTAAAAAAGCGATGCTGAACAGTGTTTGCCATAAAAATTTTTGAATTGTAAAACCTAAAACAAAATTACCTAAAATTCCAAAAACACCATAAATTAATAATAAAGCGCCAATGGATGCATTGGAGAATTGTGAGATTTCTTGTAATAATGGTCGTACAAAGGTATATGCAGAAAAATGCCCGGTCACAATCAGTAAGGTCAACCCTAATCCAATAATCACATTCGGTTTTTTGAGTACAGTTAGGCTGCTTTTTAAGCTACTGACTTTGTTAACGGGCAAAGAAGGCAAAGACCAAAACAGCATTACAAATACAATGCCCACTAAAATAGCGACACAGACAAAGGCCATGCGCCAGCCAAATAAATCACCGAGATATACACCTGCGGGTATGCCCAATACTGATGCCGCTGCAATTCCGCTGAAGATGATTGAAGTGGCGATTCCGACTTGCGCAGGAGGCATTAAACGAACAGCAAGAGTACCTGCTAAAGCCCAAATACCGCCCATTGAAATCCCGAACAATACCCTCGCCAGTAATAACCAATGGAATGTGTCCGTCATGGCTGAAACCAGTGTCGAAATAAACAATAACAACATAAAGAAAAGTAGTAATTGACGACGATTAATCCTGTTAAAAACCAGAACGACACACGGCGCAACTATCGCAGCGACTAAGGATGGTGTGGAAATAATCAGACTAGTATGCCCGACCGATTGCTGCATACTTTCTGCGATGGGCGTTAATAAACCAATCGGAAGCATTTCCGCGCTCACGACAGCAAAGATCGCTAGAGCGACAGCGATTACTGCCAACCATGCTTTTAAATTGGCTTGAGGTATTTCTTTATTGGATGTTTTGGAACTCATTGGGTACTTCTAATATTTTACTGTGTCGTAATATACGCAATTGTGAGGCTTAAGATACGTTATTTGCATTGTATTCTTGAGGGAGAAAAGTGATTCATTCCTTTTTTTATGAGGATGAATGATGCAAATAAGCTTAAATTTAATCACATCAAAGTACTGCATTATGATTTTTTTTAGAGGAACAATTTCATCTCCACGGCGAAAATTTCGACTTCTGCACTCTCAAAAACCAAACGCTTTAGGTAGTGAATCATTTAGCTACAAACTGTGATAAAGAAATTTTGTAGTAGACGAAATACTATCTCATTACATTTGAGGTCTATCTGACAATAGATATTTATTATCTGTTTTAAAAAAATAAATACCTATTATCATAAAAGCACTTATTTATAATTTAGCTTTACTCTATCACTAGTAGAAATAATTTGGAGCGAAATGTTTTAATTGTCATTGCTTGCTTTTGCAGGAGTTATAGAATCCATTACACATTCAACTTTATTTGCAATTTTTTCACCAACTCTATTTAAACCACTCCTTTCAATAATCTCATGCGTTGGACTTGCATGATTTTTTGATTCCATTAACCTTAAAGGTGCTTCTTCAAGTCTCGTTAATGCAACATTAAATAATCTAGACTCAAACTCTGGATCAATTTTTGCTGCTTCTTTTTTATAACCTTCATATGCTTTGGCAACCGATGCTTTAAAATCATAATCTTCAGCAAGTTTAAAACGCTGACTAATCTGCTTAGTTGCTAACCAAGCAAACCAAGCAAACCAAGCAAACCAAGCAAACCAAGCAAACCATAAAGGTGCTAAAAAGCTAGTCAAAGATAAAATTATTTGAATCCAAATAATTCCCCAATTTAAATCAGGCTTAGCCAATAATTCAGTTAGTATTTGAATACGTTGATGACCTATCAAAGCCCCAACACCTAATGCTAATAATAATCCAATTACCCACAAACGAATCGACATTTTTAAATCACTCGCTCTTTTATCGAAAGCTAAAGCCAAGCCTTTTGTTGTAGTAATACGATAAGCATCCTCACAATTTACAATTAATTTTTTTGCTTGTTCATGGAGTTCATTTATAGCTTTTAACTGAGCTTCTACAGATACTTTATGCTCTGTAATTTTTTTTCTATCAAAAGAACTATCTTTTTCCAATTCAGAAACTTGGTTCCTAGCTTGCTTCAAACTTTGTAAATCTGTTGGCAAGTTTTCTGCTGCTTCTGTTGCATCATTAATAAGTCTTATTTGATTTTCTAGATTTTCTTTATTTGGAATAATATTTTCAAGTTCTGCTTGAATGCCCCGCAAACGACGAGACAGTTGATTAGGCATTGCCCTATTGTTTTGTAATACTTCCCAACCAAGTAACGGTGAGATGATCTGCTTAACCCACTCCAAAGTTGATATGTAAATAGGTATGGCTTGTGCCCCATGTCCATTAAACATATATGGAATCGTATCCACATGCATTAATTTAATTTTTTCTGGAATTGTTTTAATCACGTCTGCTATATCATCTTCTAAAGAATCAATTTTTAATGATCTCAAACTTCGACTAATTTCTTTAGGCATATTTGCTAAATCATGCCTCGTTAAAGGTGGATGATGCCATCCATAGACATTTTTTAAAATTTGGTCGTCTCCCCACGCATTTAAAACAACTACTGAGAGATCATCTAATACATCACATAACTCATCTACACTATTACTCATACCCCACCGAAAAATTTAAAAACCCCACCATCAAGATAGGGTTTTTTTCAAACAAAATCAATAACTTTCAGTTTAAACTCTTAAGCCACATTCCCTTCCAAAAAGTCCTGCGCAAAGCGTTGCAACACACCACCCGCTTCATACACATGCACTTCTTCTTCGGTATCCAAACGACAGGTCACAGGAATCTCTAAAATTTCATTACGACCATCGGCTGTAGAACGCTCAACCACCAAGGTTAAAGTCGAACGAGGTGCGATATTTCCAATCACGCTATACAACTCCGTTCCATCCAACTTCAACGTTTTACGGTCAACACCCGCTTTAAACTCAAGTGGTAAAACGCCCATGCCGACTAAATTGGTGCGGTGAATACGCTCAAAACCTTCAGCAACAATCACCTCCACACCTGCCAGACGTACACCTTTGGCTGCCCAGTCACGGCTTGAACCCCGACCATAATCCTTCCCAGCAATAATGATCAAAGGCTGCTTACGATTCATATAAGTTTCAATCGCTTCCCACATGCGCATAACTTCGCCTTCAGGCTCGACACGTGCTTTTGAACCTTGCTTAATCGTACCGTCAGAGCGAACCACCATTTCATTAAACAATTTCGGGTTGGCGAATGTTGCACGTTGCGTGGTCAAGTGATCACCACGATGCGTTGCATACGAGTTAAAGTCTTCTTCAGGCAAGCCCATTTTCTTCAAGTACTCACCAGAAGCACTGTCCAATACAATCGCATTCGATGGTGATAAATGATCGGTGGTGATGTTGTCACCCAAAATCGCCAATGGACGCATATTGGCTAAAGTACGCGGTGCAGCCAAAGCCCCTTCCCAATACGGCGGACGGCGAATATAGGTACTTTGCGGGCGCCAATCATACAATGGGCTTTCAGATTTGGCATTAACACCCAAATCAAACATAGGAATATAAATTTGACGGAACTGCTCAGGTTTAACCGATGTTTTAACCAGCGCATCAATTTCTTCATCAGACGGCCAAATATCTTTCAGGTAAATTGGATTTCCATCTTTATTATTACCCAATGAATCAGTTTCAATGTCAAAACGAATCGTTCCTGCAATCGCATAAGCAACCACCAATGGCGGTGAAGCCAAAAATGCCTGTTTTGCTTGCGGATGAATACGGCCGTCAAAGTTACGGTTACCTGACAACACTGCTGTCGCATACAAATCACGTTCAATAATTTCTTGCTGAATTGCTGGATCAAGCGCACCCGACATACCATTACAAGTCGTACAAGCATAGGCCACAATACCAAAACCAAGTTGCTCTAAATCCTTCATTACACCCGCTTCTTCAAGATATAAAGCAGCAGCTTTAGAACCTGGTGCAAAAGAGGATTTCACCCAAGGTTTACGAGTTAGACCCAATTCATTGGCTTTACGTGCGAGTAAACCTGCCGCAACAGTATTACGCGGGTTTGAGGTATTGGTACATGAGGTGATTGCAGCAATGATGATTGCACCATCGGGCATTAAGCCTTCTGCTTCTTGCGCACGCGCTGCTTCTAGATTGCCTGCAATGCCTTTGGCTTTTAAATCGCTTGTTGATACACGCGCATGCGGATTTGATGGTCCAGCGATGTTACGAGTGACAGTAGATAAATCGAAACGCAGTACACGTGGGTATACCGCTTGTTTCATGTCACTCGTCCAAAGACCAATTTCTTTGGCATAGTGTTCGACCAGTTTAACCTGTTCAGACTCTCGGCCTGTAAGCGTTAAATAATCAATGGTATTTTGGTCGATGTAGAACATCGCAGCCGTTGCACCGTATTCTGGTGTCATGTTGGAAATCGTCGCACGATCACCCACCGACATACTGTCCGCACCTTCACCGAAGAATTCGAGGTATGCGCCGACTACACGTTCTTTACGTAAAAACTCAGTTAAAGCCAAGACAATATCAGTAGCAGTTATACCTGCTTGACGCTGACCCACAAACTCCACGCCAATAATATCAGGCAGTCGCATCCAAGATGCACGACCCAACATGACATTTTCAGCTTCTAAACCGCCTACACCAATTGAAATTACACCAAGCGCATCGGTATGGGGGGTATGTGAATCTGTGCCGACACAAGTATCTGGATAGGCCAAGCCATCACGGTTTTGGATCACAGGCGACATTTTTTCTAAGTTGATTTGATGCATGATGCCGTTACCCGCAGGAATGACATCTACATTTTCAAAAGCGGTTTTGGTCCATTCAATAAAATGAAAACGGTCTTCATTACGACGGTCTTCAATGGCACGGTTTTTCTCAAAGGCATCTGGATCAGAACCACCAAATTCAACGGCCAATGAATGGTCAACGATCAGCTGAGTTGGAACCACAGGATTCACTTTAGATGGATCACCACCTTGCTCTGCAATCGCATCACGCAAGCCTGCAAGGTCAACCAAAGCTGTTTGTCCTAAAATATCATGACAGACGACACGTGCTGGATACCATGGAAAATCAAAATCTTGTTTAGAAAAAATCAATTGTTTTAATGATTGTTCTAGAATCGCTGGATCACAACGACGGACCAACTGCTCTGCGAGTACTTTGGAGGTATAAGGAAGTTTGGCATAAGCGCCTGGCTGAATATCTTCAATGGCTTGTCGCACATCAAAATACTCTAACTGGGTACCTTGCAGTGGTTTACGGTAATTGTTATTCATCGCGTTCCTGCCTTTTTTGCTTCATTTTTTAAATATATTTTAATCGATGATTCTTCATCACTACTGCACGCATAGTACACTGTCAAAATACCATTTCCCAAATCTTATAATTTTCAATATCTTAAGTATTAAAACAGGTGTTTTGGAAATAATTAGTAACAAATAGATTCGATTAATTTCACTAAATGTGCTTTTTTATGAAAAATAGTGGAAAATTGAGTTAATTCTTTAGTATTAGATCAGAGTCAAGAGAGTATTCAATGAGCAATTTAGCTTTCTCCTCATTCACTCTAAACGGTGTGGATGCGCAAAAATTCTTACAAGGTCAAGTCACTTTACACGTTGAAAGACTTGCGGAAAATCTCACACGTTACACCACCATTTGTGACTTAAAAGGTCGTATCCATTTTGGCTTATGGCTCACTAAAATCAATGCTGAAAGCTTTGAAATCGTGACCACTAAAGATCAAAGTGAAGCATTTGCTCAGCATATTAAAAAGTTTGGTGCTTTCGCTAAAATAAAACTTGAAACACTGGGTGTGGTTTATCCAACGATTGACGGTATCCAAACCACTTTTTCAGCAACTGAAACCGACATTCATGCTTGGGAAGTTGCAGCCATCCAAAGTGGACAAGCCTATATCAATCAGGCCATTGAGCATGTCTTCCAACCACAAGAGTTGCGCTTGCATCAGCGTGAAAGTGTGCACTATGACAAAGGCTGTTACTTAGGACAGGAAGTGATTGCGCGTCTTTGGTTTAAGGCCAAACCGAAAGCATGGTTACACGCCATCCAAGGCACAGGCGCTGTGCCTGCTCAGGCTGAGCAATTGGATAAATATGTCCAAGTGGTGAATAGTACAGCGCTTGAAAATGGTTATGTTGCCTTGGTTGTGGCTCGACCTGAAGCTTTAACTGAACTTGATGTTGTTGTTTTAGATTTACCTGAAAGCTTAAATGGTGATGTGGCTCGTCCTGCATAAATCCAAAGATTTTAAAAATATTGGAAGCCAAATAACAAAAGTTGTTTGGCTTTTATTCTTTCTGCTGTTTAAATTAGAACATACTAAAAAAGATTGATAAAAATGTATCCGTTGCTTTGTTTTATAATTCTCTTTAGCTTATTTCTAGGCTCATTAAGCATCATCTTTTCAACAACAATCTTTGCTGACACAATGATAAAAAATAAAATCGCGAGTAGCGCTTCTTCGTTTGAAATATTAGATTCAAGCAGATTAAATAGTGATGATATTAGTGAACACAATGTTCATCTAAATCAACCTGCTCAACATATTTCGAATTACATAGCAGCATCCATACTATGCATATCATTCACAAAACATTGCTGACATTACTCAACGGTACCAATGTTAAATTTTCTTTAAAAAGCACCAATTCAACTAAATCAATGAAAAATGCCAAACTGGATCATGAAGATCAATTAAACGGTAAGTTTGGCGGTGGAGGTTCTTCTGGCTCATGGTAAAACTTAAATATCTAATTTCTTGTTTATGCTGTTTTTTAGCTTTGATCTGTTCAAACCTATATGCCATCACACCTGAAATTTTAGAACAGCTTAAAACACATAATATTGTTGATACAACCCAAACGCTCACCAATGATCAAATCCAATCCCTTCAACAGCGAAATGACCAGCTTTACAAAGAAACGAACGTCGATTTTAAAATTTTAATGATTCCATCAATTCATGGTGAAAGCATTGAGCAATATGCTCTAGATGTATTCAACACGATTAAAATTGGTAATGAAAAACTTGATAATGGTTTACTACTGGTAGTTGCTAAAGATGACCGCAAGATGCGCTTTGAAGTCGGCTATGGGCTAGAAGGAGAATTTACTGATGTAGAAGCTGGACGTATTATTCGTCATACGCTTGCACCTCATTTTAAAAACAATGACTATTTTTCTGGCTTTAATGAAACACAAAAAAAAATTCTAGACTTGTCTATAGCCCTTGATTCAAGTCAAAACAATGATCAAAAAATATTTTTAAGTTTAAAAATATTAGCCGCAATATTCCTTTCATTCTTACTCTGTCTTCCACTCTATTGGGTTTTCACAAAGACAATTATTAATTTCGGTACTGCTGGTTCATTAGGAGCTTTTACGGCGCTTTTAGTTTTTGGAATTTTTATTCATATTTTTGCTTTTACTTATTTATATTATGCAAAATTAGCATTCTTCCTGTGTGCCTTCATTCCTCTTTATGCGCCATTCATGTTGGCTATATTTTTACCTTTTGATGAAAAGTACAGATTACTCAAAATTATTTTATATAGCTTACCTCTTCAAATTTATTCTTTTTTTGGTTTTGGAATTTTTTATTTAATCGAATTATATCCAAATGAATCATTTTTCACATTAATGTTATTAACGGTTTGTTTTACTGTAATTCTATTTAGATATTTTTTGTTTTTATACCGATTTAAGAAATCTACTGAAAATATCTATCTCTCGTCTTTTTATAAGCAACATTTAAAAGAAAAAGCGAAACAGAAAATGATCGATGAAAGATATGAACGTTTAGAAAAACTAAAAAGATATAATCAAAATGGCGTATCAGATAACTCATCTAATTCAACGAGTAGTTGGTCTTCTAATCATCAATCCTCATCTTCTAATAGTCATAGTTCTTCATCTAGTAGTAACTCCTCTAGTAGTAGCTCCTCAAGAGATTCAGGCGGAAGCTCGGGTGGCGGCGGTGCTTCAGGCTCATGGTAAATTCATAAAAAATCACATAGGATCTCAAGTTTCAATTATTTTTTAACACGAGAAACAGCCTCAGAATTGAAAGATAAATCCACTCAACACACGAAGTGCACTAATCAATTAAAAAAGCCCCCTAGAAATGGAGGCTTTTTTTAAGCATTAAAATCATGAAATAATTTATTCATATCTTTAATGACATAATCTTTAAAATGGAATGCCCGCGCATGCTTCGCATCGAATTTAGCTTCTGCATCTCCATCTTTAAATATATAAACACGGTCATCTTTACTGACCAAAAACGAGCCACCCAATTTCATTAAAAGCGCATCAATTTTTTCTTCTTCAGGAATAGATTCATCCTCAAGAACTTTTAAATAATTACGCTTAATGCCTTTAATGAACATACTTTTCTCACAAATTTTGAATTTGTGTATTTTAAACCGAGTTTACGACACAAACCTAATTTTTAAATATTTGAAATTGATTTTGCATACCTCATAAATAAGTTTAAAATTGAAAAAGTTTGAATGAAAATTTATCTGTTATACATTTTTCATATTTACATTCACACAATACCAACTATTATTAAAGTGATTTTTAACACCCTATTTTCATTCAATAAATGGATTTAGCATTCGTATATAGGTTATATAAAAATATGAAAAAAGTTCTATGCGGTGCTTTACTTGCTTTAGCAGGTTCAGTCTCCTTTGCAGCAACACCAGCGGTCGACCCAGCATTTAATAAAGTTCAAGAATTGATTAAATCCAAGGACTTTAATACAGCATATAAAGAATTAGATACTCTTTCCAAAGCTGGTAATGCGCAAGCGACCTATAATTTGGCTTATTTAACTCAAGCAGGCCAAGGGACAAAACAGGACAATAAAAAGGCAGTTCAGCTTTATGAACAAGCGGGCGCAAAGGGATATCCTTTAGCCAATTATGTCCTTGCACAAAATTATGCAACGGGTGGACTTGGTCTGACCCAAAACGAGAAAAAGTCTCGTGAATACTTAGAAAAAGCAGCCAATCAAGGTTTTGATGATGCGATTGTCGAGCTTTCTGTGATCTTATTTGCTGAAGGAAAAGACGCCTCAGATAAGCTTGCATTGGCAAAACTGGAACCGTTGATCAAAAAAGGCAGCTATCCTGCAACGCATGCTCGCGCTTTATATGATATTTCTTCTGGCTTTAAAACCAAGAATGAAGCACCGATTAAAAAAGGTTTAGCAAGCATTCAAGAGTTGGGTAAAAAGGGATATATTCCTGCGCTTATGGCGATAGGAAATATGTTCGTTAACGGAAATATTGTTCCGCAAAACTTACCTGAAGCGAAGAAAATTTTCACCGCACTTGCCGAACAAGATGTTCCTCAGGCTAAGCAAAGTTTAGACGTAGTCAATAAACTAATTGCTGAAAGTGCAAAACAACCTGCTGCAAAAGCAAAATCTTAACTTTTAAGATCTTAACGTTTAAAGTCTTAATCTTTTATAGTCTAAATCTTTATATAGTTTGAGCGACTTTATTTGAGGTCGCTCAACTTTTTCAAGATTCAACAGAGCCTCTATTTTTTATATCTAATTGAAAACAAACGTCTCTCATAAGTCATTTTTACACACCAAAATCACAATCAGCATTTCCTCATCCTAACTTTTACCAAGAGAAAGAAGGATTTTTCTATCCCACTCAATCTTCTTTTCTGATTTATGAAAGAGATCTAGTTGTTTAATATTTTGAGACTATTTGAACCGCATTCACATCAATTAAGTTTGACGTCTTTTAATTCTATACCTTAGCCCCACCACAACGTAATCAATCCTGCTGTAATAATGAATCCAACAATTGTACTCATCAACAGCGGTGTAATCGCTCGATCATTTAAACCATAAGACTGACCTAAAATACCAAAAATCGTTGGCATAGGAAGTGCCGCTATAATGGTTCCAGCATAGATCATTTCCTGACTCACATCTGTTAAGTAGGTCAACCCAAGAAACACCAGCAAAGGCATGATGATATTGCTCGAGATCACCAAATACATACTTTGCAAATTGACATATTTAAGTGTTAAACCGACCATCCCCCCACCAATCGTAAATAATGCTAAAGGTGATGCCGTCTGACCGATCATTGCTAAAACTTGATTGATATAAAACGGGATTTTAATTTGAAATATTGCGCAGCTCATCCCCAAGATCACGCTCACAAATAGGGGGTTTTTGAGAAGCATGCTGACAGTATTCTGAATCATGCTCAAAATATTAATATTTTTCTGCATGCCCAGTTTTGCCAGTATCAATACCGTTGGAACAAGTAAAACACTTTCTATAATGACAATTAAAGAGATATAGGTCATCGCCTTATTGCCCATTAACAATGTCAACACCGCACTACCGATTAAACCTGTATTTGACATTGAGGCACCTAAGGACAATACAGCAGAATCAGAAGCTGTATTGCTAAAGTACTTTTGAACTATGAAATATGCAGAGATATACAGTAAGAACGACAACCCGGTATAAACAAAGAAATATTCGGGATACCAAATCTCACTCAAATCCTTACTGGCTAAAGAGTGTAAAAATAAAGCGGGCAAGGCTATTTTGATGACGAATGCACCAATACTTGATACCTGCATCTTTTCTAACAGGTTTGACTTTACAGACAAATATCCCAAGCCTAAAAGAAAAAATATAGGAATAATGACTGCAAACACCATCGGAAAATGCCTGTGCTAAGCGAACTGAAATAATACTTTTAACGTTATCGTCAATTGAATATCAAGACTTTCATTTCATAATGATTAACTTAATTTATATCCACATTAAATCAACGTTTCAAAAACCTAGTCTGGCCCAAAATACATGAAAAAGATAGGTTCTTGAAACAAGTTGCTAAGCGATTATCGTGATCAACATCATCTTTTAATATTGATCACTACAACTCAGTTGTGATGATGATATGAGTTAATATGACTTAAATAATGATTTCACACCGTGTGGTTGACTGCGTAAATATTGGGGACTGATTTTAATTTCATCCCCTAATGCTGCAGCTGCATGCCAAGGCCATCTTGGATCATACAAAATTGCACGTGCTAGTCCGATCGCATCCGCTTCACCATTAACTAAGATTTTTTCCGCTTGTTCAGCCTCTGTAATCAGTCCTACAGCAATCACAGGAATATTCACATTCTGTTTAATGGCTTTGGCAAAAGGAACCTGATAATTAGCACCTATTTTTATGTCCTGTTTTTCATGTAATCCGCCTGAAGATGCATGAATATAGACGGCACCGAGTTGCTCTAAAGCTTTTGATAAACCAATAGATGAGTCGATATCCCAACCCTTATGATCATCCATCCAATCTGATGCCGAAATGCGTACACCGACTGGAAAACCTTCGGGAACGACTTGCTGAATAGCTTGAACAACTTGCAGTGTTAAACGAATTCTATTTTCAAAACTTCCACCATATTCATCATCTCTTAGATTGGATAAAGGTGACATAAATTGATGCAGTAGATAACCATGTGCAGCATGGACTTCTATCAAGTCAAAGCCTGCATTCACAGCGCGAATCGCAGCTTGAGCAAAATCTTCAATGACTTTTTCAATTTCTGAAATGGTGAGCGCATGTGGTTCTACATCTTGTGTATGAAATGGCAGCGTACTTGCAGATACGGTTTTCCAACCCTGAGGATGATCGGGTGCAAGCTGTCCTCCCCCTTCCCAAGGTTTTTCGGTAGATGCTTTCCGGCCTGCATGTGCCAACTGAATTGCTATAGGCATAGGTGACAATTGTTTTACATTCGCGATTAAGGCTTTCATTTGAGCACGTTGAAGATCATTCCATAATCCCAAGTCTGCATAACTGATACGACCTTCTGGTTGTACCGCAGTCGCTTCAATAATCATCAATCCTGCGCCTGATAATGCGTAGTTGGCCCACTGCTGTTCATGCCAATACGTCAACTCACCTTGCTCAGTTGCAGAATACTGACACATCGGTGCAATAATGATTTTATTTTCCAAATTTAACGACCCAAATTGAATCGCTTGAAATAATTTAGACATGTAATCGCTCCTTTTGCTCAACCATCTATAACAAATAGGATTGTTATTTTTCAACGGTATAAATGAAAACAAACTGATTCAACAGTTTGTTTTTTTAATGATTAAAACTTAAAAATAATGCGACTACCTAAACTCAGGATATAAGCATTATCCAAAAACTTAGTTTTGAAAAATTTGTTCTAAAAACTTAGTTCTGAATTTATTACATAATGAATCTTCAACCAAAACATCAGCATGGTATGAAATCATAGCGATAATTATGCAAGAATTTATTGAATTTTCTAGGATTTGTAGAGCATTTTCTAGCAGTTACACCACTTAAATTTCTTCATCACTACTTATACATTATTTTCGACTGCACTATCACTGTGAACTCCACTATTACCGTGAAAAGATCTCTTGCATAAATCAGAGAAGATCATTGAAAGGCAATCAATTGATATAAAAAAACTCCCTCTCTCTAAGAAGATTAGGATGAGGAAATACTGATTTTAATTTTGCTGTATAGAAATGACTGATAAAAAAGCTATATTAAGGTTTCAAGGCCTAAAACTTATTTCGTCTAGTGGACTAAGATTGATTATTTAATGGAATTTTATTTTTTTACAGAAATAACGCTTTCTTTCAACCTTGCTACTTAACGCTTGTATTCTTGAATAAATAACCCAATATTAGCGTCATCCCGTTTTATAAATCTTACGTATGCCAGAATTACCCGAAGTCGAAACCACTAAAACCAGTTTATTACCGCTGCTTGATCAGAAAGTGCTTTCAATTCAAGTCAATAACGCGAGTTTAAGATGGCCTATACCCAATGATCTGGATAAACTGATTGGTCAAAAATTAATTGGTTTAACTCGACGCTCTAAATATATTTTGGCGAACTTTGAAAATGCCACCATGTTATGGCATTTAGGCATGTCTGGAAGTTTTCGCCTTTGTGATACTGATACAGAGATTCGTAAACATGATCATTTGATTATGCGTTTTGAAGATACTGAACTCCGCTACCATGATCCACGTCGCTTTGGTTGTATCCTCTGGTTAGATGAGCATTCACAAACCAAGTTGATTGATACACTGGGACCAGAGCCACTCAGTGATGCTTTTAATGCGGAATACTTAGCGAACAAATTAAAAAATAAAAATATTGCTGCGAAAGTTGCCATCATGGACAACCACGTTGTTGTTGGTGTCGGAAATATCTATGCCACTGAGAGCCTCTTCAATTTGGGTATTCATCCTGCTCAGCCAGCATCGAGCCTTTCACGAACGCAAATTGAAAATTTAGTCATCGAGATTAAACGTATTTTAAAACAAGCCATTGATTTAGGCGGCTCTACACTCCGCGATTACACCAATGCTATGGGTGAAAATGGTTACTTCCAACAAACTTTACTTGCCTATGGTCGTGCAGGTGAAATGTGCATCAACTGTGAAACCACATTGGAAAATTTAAAATTAGGACAACGAGCTTCTGTGTTTTGTCCCCAATGCCAGCCTTTAAAAAAGGTTAAAATCGTGACGAAGAAAGCATTGAAAGGAAATAAAGCATGAAGTCTGCAATCGTCCGTCATATTTTAGTGAAAGACAAAGAAGCTGCTGAGCAATTAAAAAAGAAAATTAAAACTGGTGCAGACTTTGCAAAAATTGCTAAACAGCACTCAACCTGTCCTTCTGGGAAAAAAGGTGGTGAACTGGGTGAGATTAAAAAGGGTCAATTGGTTGGACCCATTGATAAAGCCGTGTTTACGCTTGCAGAACGTGAACTTCATGGACCCATTAAAAGTCAGTTTGGTTGGCATTTACTTGAAATTAAATTTCGAATGGATTGATCACCTATCTAATTTATTTTTTAAATTTGGTAGTCAAATTATCTTTTTTAAATTGTCATTTTGTTTGAACTGATTTAAACGTACTGATTTAAACAATGCGAATGAATCACAAGATTTCTTTCATAGGTCGAAAAATGATCACTGAGTGGCCATAAATTGATCTGAAAAAATCCCTTCTCCCTTTGGGAGAAGGTTAGGATGAGGGAATACTCATGATGAGTCTGTTGTATAAATAATGATTTTTGAAAGAAATCTACAGACTTGATACTTAAAAGTGAATAATATAAAACGGCGCGATTCGCGCCGTTTTAATACTTGATACATTTTAATGCTTAATACATTTTAATGTTTAATGCATATTAACCTTTACGTTTTAACTCATCACGAATTTCACGCAGTAATGCAATATCTTCTGGTGTAGCTGCTGGCTCAGCTTCAGGTGTTTCGTCTTTACGAATTCGATTCATAAACTTAACCAACAAGAAAACAACCCAAGCCAAAATAAGGAAGTTAATAAATACAGTGAGGAAACTACCATACTGTAAGACGTTGATACCTGCTTTTTGCAACTCTTCTAAAGTTGCGAGATTATTTGGATTATCACCTAACACAATAAACCATTGTGAAAAGTCGACATCACCACCTGTAATCACGGAAATCACTGGCATAAGGACATCTTTAACCAATGAATCAATAATTTTACCAAAAGCACCACCGATGATTACACCAATGGCTAAATCCATCATATTGCCTTTGACTGCAAACTCTTTAAACTCTTGAGCGATACCCATTAAATTCTCCAGATTGTTTTTTATATTACGATTTCAATTTTTTAAACGCTTAACATTGTCTAATTTAAACGATTAACTTTGTCCAAAATGTGAAATAAGTCATAAACACACGTAATTTACTTGGAATTTTATTTTTTTAAAATAACCAGTTGCTTATTACAAACAAAAAAATGCTACCACGAATGGTAGCATTTTTTAAATCACACTTAAATTAAGTGGATTTCAGTATTATTTACCTGAACGGTTACGTTTACGTTCGTTTTCAGTCAAATAACGCTTACGAATACGGATTGACTTAGGTGTTACTTCAACTAACTCGTCATCTTCGATGAATTCAAGCGCTTGTTCAAGCGTGTATTCAATTGCAGGAACAAGTGTTAATGCTTCATCTGTACCAGATGCACGAACGTTTGTTAACTGTTTCGCTTTAGTCGGGTTAACTGACATATCATCTGAACGAGAGTTGATACCAATAATCATACCTTCGTAAACTTCTAACTGCGGCTTAGCAAATAAACGACCACGGTCTTGCAATGTGAACAATGCATAGCCCAAGCACACACCTTGAACCATAGAAATCAACACACCGTTTTGACGTTTCGCAACAGTACCTTGTTTCATTGGACCGTAATGCGAGAAGCTTGACGTCATGATCCCTGTACCAGAAGTCATTGTCAGGAATTCAGAACGGAAACCAATTAAGCCACGTGAAGGAACAGTCGCTTCAATACGGATACGGCCTTTACCGTCAACTTCCATATTGGTCATTTCGCCTTTACGGTGACCCATTTGTTCCATTACAGAACCTTGATGCTGTTCTTCAACGTCAAAAGTAACGTTTTCGTACGGCTCTTGCTTAACGCCATCAATTTCTTTCAAGATTACTTGTGGACGAGATACGCCCATTTCGAAACCTTCACGACGCATGTTTTCAATCAGTACTGAAAGGTGAAGTTCACCACGACCAGATACTTTGAAACGATCTGGAGAATCAGTATCTTCAACACGTAATGCTACGTTGTGGATCAATTCACGATCTAAACGCTCACGGATATTACGTGAAGTTACGAATTTACCTTCTTTACCAGCAAACGGTGAGTTGTTTACTTGGAAAGTCATGGTTACTGTAGGTTCATCTACAGACAATGGCGGTAAAGCTTCAACAGCTTTCGGATCACAAATGGTGTCAGAAATATGTAGTGCGTCGATACCCGTTACGCAAACGATATCACCAGCATTCGCTTCTTCAATATCAACACGCTCAAGACCATGGTAACCCATGATTTTTAAGATACGACCGTTACGAGTCTTACCTTCTTTATCAATAACAGTTACTTGAGTGTTTAATTTTACTGAACCACGTTGAATACGACCAACACCGATAACACCAACGAAGCTGTTATAGTCAAGTGAAGACACTTGCATTTGGAATGGACCATCAATATCTACAGCTGGTGGTTCAACGATATCTACGATTGTTTGGAACAATGGCGTCATGTCGTCAGCAAGTTCTTCAGGAGAAGGACCAGCAACACCACGTAAGCCAGAAGCATAAACAATTGGGAAGTCTAATTGTTCGTCAGAACCGCCTAGGTTGTCGAACAAGTCAAATACTTGATCAATAACCCAATCTGGACGCGCGCTCGGCTTGTCCACTTTGTTGATGATAACGATTGGCTTCAAACCACGTGCGAACGCTTTTTGCGTTACAAAACGAGTTTGCGGCATTGGGCCTTCTTGAGAGTCAACAAGTAGAAGTACACAGTCAACCATAGACATAACACGTTCAACTTCACCACCGAAGTCTGCGTGTCCTGGGGTGTCCACGATGTTGATGCGGTATTCTATATCTGTACGAGCATCAGTCCATTTAATTGCAGTGTTCTTTGCAAGAATGGTAATACCACGTTCGCTTTCAATAGCGCCTGAATCCATGACACGCTCAATCTCACCCGCGCGATCACCGAGAGCACCAGATTGTTGCAAAAGTTTGTCTACAAGAGTGGTTTTACCATGATCGACGTGCGCAATAATGGCGATGTTACGGAGAGTTTTAATATCAGACATGTAAATTCAATGCATATTTAATTTGAGGCCAAATTATACAGAAAAATACAAACTTTTGACAGTGACAGTTTATTGACAATCGCATTTTTTTTTGACAAATGGCAACCTTTTCATTTTGTAAAGCTGTGTATCTCGATTAGAATAGCGCCATTCTGCCAAAACTTTGATGACTAATGTCTGATTTACACTCCCCTTCAGAGCAAAACAAGCAATTGGATCTCGTTTACGGTTTAAATGACCGCCCGAAACCTTTTGTTGCATTTTTAGCTGCTTTTCAGCATTTACTTGCGATTATTGTGCCTATTGTCACCCCAGGCTTGCTGATTTGTTTGGCACTGGGTGTTTCAAAAGAAGATACCAACATGATTTTATCCATGTCTTTGGTCATCTCGGGTATTGCAACATTCCTACAATGTAAAAAAGTTGGGCCATTTGGTGCAGGCTTACTGATTGTCCAAGGCACAAGTTTTAATTTTATTGGTCCAATTATCGGAATTGGATCAGCGATGGTCGCTGCGGGCACGCCAGTTGAAGCGGTTATGGCTTCTATTTTTGGTGTAGTGATTGCAGGTTCATTTATTGAAATGGGCGTTTCACGCATTCTGCCTTGGGTAAAGAAACTCATTACGCCATTGGTCACCGGTATCGTGGTGTTATTGATTGGTTTGACCCTGATTAAAGAGGGATTGATTAGCATGGGAGGTGGTTATCAAGCCATGGCTGATCAAACTTTTGCCAACTCAGACAATCTCATCATGTCATGTACCGTTTTGGCACTCATTATTATTTTAAATCGTATCCCAATCACTTGGGTGAAAAGCTCAGCTATTCTCATTGCATTGACTGTTGGTTATACAGTTGCTGGCTTTATGGGTTATTTGGACTTTTCAGGTCTCAAAGATGCGCCAGCTATTCAAATACCAACACCTATGCATTTCGGATTGAGTTTCTCTTGGAGTTTATTCATTCCGATGGCATTCATCTATTTGGTGACTTCTTTAGAAGCGATCGGTGATGTCACTGCAACCTCTAAAATTTCAAACCAACCTGTAGATGGTCCAAAATGGATGGAGCGTATTAAAGGCGGCGTTCTGGTGAATGGTGCAAATTCGTTTTTAGCGGGTATTTTTAACACCTTCCCGAGCTCTGTCTTTGCACAAAATAATGGCGTAATTCAACTGACAGGTGTCGCAAGTCGTTATGTCGGCATTTGGATTGCCGCATTATTAATCATCCTCGGCTTAGTACCAGCTGTTGCTGGTGTGATTCAAGCTGTTCCTCAAGCTGTTTTGGGCGGCGCTGTTATGGTGATGTTTGGTGCGGTAGCAGCATCGGGGATTAATATTTTAGCAGGCGTTCATTTAGACCGTCGTGCTTTACTGATTATTTCAATCTCTCTCGCACTGGGTTTGGGCGTGGCGCAAGTTCCACAAATTCTCGAACACCTTCCGGAATTATTCCGTAACATTTTTAGTTCAGGCGTTGCGACAGGCGGTATTGCAGCATTACTTTTAAATATTATTCTTCCTGAAACGAAGAAATAATTTCATTTCAGTTTCAGCACTGCCCAGCATTGTCTGGGCAGTGCTGTTCAATGGAGCGATAAAATATGGATCCTAGAAGTGAAGTTGTCATTCGACAGCATGAATACCTTTCTAGTCGTATCTTACTGATTAATGCACCCACTGACGATTTAGCGTCAAATTTGGATGAAAATATTCAAGTTCAATATTGGACTTGGAATTTTAATGAATTTAATCATTTTCAAAATCAGCAAGCCAATGTTCATTTTGGTATTGAGTTACCTGAAAGTGAATTTGATCAAGCCATCATCTTTGTGCCTAAATCTAAAGAATTGTTAAACTATCTTCTACATTACGTGGTAGAGCGCCTAGGTTTAGGCGGTACAGTTCTTCTTGTCGGTGAGAAAAAAGGCGGCGTTGAGCGCGCATCGAAACAACTACTTCCTTTCGGTGCTACAACTAAACTCGACAGTGCTCGACATTGTCAAATGTGGCATTTGAAGATTGACAAGCTACCAGCAGTGAAGCAGCCTCAAGCGTGGGCACAAGAATATACCGTGGCAACGCCGAATGGTGACATTCATATCTGCGCCCTTCCCGGTGTATTTAGTCAAAACCGCTTAGACATTGGCACTGCCGTACTCTTGCCGCACCTCAGTCGAGTTACTTCGGGTAAGATTGCCGATTTTGGTTGTGGCTCAGGTGTGATCAGTGCATTCTTAGCGAAACTCAATCCCAAAAATCGTATTTTTGCACTCGATGTGGACGCCTTTGCTTTAGCATCGACACGATTAACATTTGAAAAAAATAATTTAGCTCCTGAACAACTTGAAATCAAAGCGGTCACAGGTATTGAAGATGCTCCCTTATTTCTTCATGCCATTGTCAGTAATCCTCCTTTTCATCAAGGAATTCACACTGACTACAATGCCAGTGAAACTTTGTGTAAAACATCTCGTCGTCACTTAAAATCTGGTGGTGAATTATGGATGGTTGCCAATCGCTTCCTTAATTATTCGATTCTTATTGAGCAAAATTATGGTAATTGTGTGGTGAAAGCAGACCAAAATGGCTTTAAAGTCCTTTTTGCGAACATGAATAAAAAAGCCAAGGAAGAATAATGAGCGAAACAATAAAAACAGATCAATTACAGCGTAAGCTGGGGGCTCGTCATCTCAATATGATCGCCATAGGTGGATCTATTGGTACGGGTCTATTTCTCGCTTCTGGTGCAACCATTGCAAATGCAGGTCCTGGAGGCGCCCTTCTGGCCTATGCCCTAATTGGGGTTATGATTTATTTCTTAATGACCAGTCTAGGTGAGTTGGCAACTCATAATCCAACATCAGGTGCTTTCTTTACCTATGGAACGAAATACGTTTCGAATGGTTTTGGATTTGCTCTAGGTTGGAACTATTGGTACAACTGGGCTATTACGGTTGCCTTTGAACTGGTTGCCGTTCAGTTCATCATGAAATTCTGGTTCCCAGATATACCGGGTTTCTACTGGAGTGCAATTTTTCTGGCGGTCGTGTTTGGTATTAATGCACTAACTGTAAAAGGTTTTGGTGAAAGTGAATTCTTCTTCTCTTTAATTAAAGTACTGGCCATTATACTGTTCATTATCATTGGTATATTTATGATTGTTAAAATCATGATGACGCCAGATATGGCTGCTTTTGGCAACTGGACCAAAGGTGAAGCACCTTTTGTCGGTGGTTTAGCCTCACTTATTGGTGTTGCAATGATTGCGGGATTCTCCTTCCAAGGGACCGAAATGGTCGGTGTTGCTGCAGGTGAATCCAAAGATCCAAAGAAAACGATCCCAATTGCGATTAAACAAATCTTCTGGCGTATTCTGTTATTTTACATCGTGTGTATTTTCATCATTGGTACTTTGATTGCTTATGACGATCCACGACTCTTACAAGCCGCATCAGATGAAAATATTGCACTTTCTCCGTTCACACTTTTGTATGAACAAGCTGGATTTGCTTTCGCAGCAAGTGTAATGAATGCGGTGATTTTAACGGCGATATTATCTGCTGGTAACTCTGGAATGTATTCTTCAACGCGTATGTTGTTCGATATGGCCAAAAATGGCAGTGCACCCAAGTTTTTTTCTAAATTGGACACTCGTGGCGTACCCATGAATGCGCTTTATGCCACTACGGCAATTGCGGCATTATGCTTCCTCACCACTTTCATTGGTGAAGAGCAGGTCTTTAACTGGCTACTCAATATGTCTGGTATGTGCGGATTTATTGTATGGCTGGGTATTGCGATTTCACACTATCGTTTCCGAAAAGGTTACCTTGCTCAAGGCAATAAACTTTCAGATTTAGCCTATACCGCTAAATTCTTCCCATTTGCGCCTTGGTTTGCTTTCGTTCTCTGTGCTGTTGTTGTACTTGGACAAAACTACCAAGCAGTCCTTGATGGTGAATGGTTAGCTGTCCTTTCGACGTACATTGGTATCTTCCTCTTCCTCGCAATCTGGGCTGGATATAGCTTAAAAAGAGAATCCAAACTCGTTAAATACAGCGAAATGGATGTACAACCTATGAAAATTGACCAAGATGAGTCGCAATAATTATTTAGATTTGTAATAACTCATAAAAAATCGGACTTAAGTCCGATTTTTTTTATTCAACAAATAAAACTATTATTGAATTTTAAGCATTACATCCACGCGGCGGTTATTCGCACGACCTTCAGCAGTCTCATTATTATCAATTGGATGAGCTGAACCAGCTCCTACAGTGCTCACCTGTTCTGGTCTTACATTATAGTCCATCACTAACTTGTTACGTACAGCATTAGCACGTTCCAATGAAACCTTTACATTTTTAGCAGCCGAACCTGTACTGTCCGTATGTCCCTCAAGCGCTAAATGGAAACTCTTATTTTGAGCTAAAGCTTGGGCCGCAGCAGCAAGATAAACATCATACTCCGCATCAATTTCACTTGAATTACTTTGGAACAAAATCGCAACGCCCTTTTTAAGCTCATTGAGTGTTTGTTGTGCCGCATCATTTTGAGTAGTCGGTTTCTGACTGATTGGAAGTGATGTACAACCTGTTGCAATAATTGAAGTTAAAATTGCTAGAAATAGAATATTTTTCAAAGTAATTCCTCTTATTATTTAGTCTTAATATAGTATTTGTGAGAAATATATCACAGCAATTGTCGTATAGATGTTTATTAACAAAAAAAATGACTCCGAAGAGTCATTTTTTATTTCAGTCTTATTCGAAATATCGAATTAGGCTTAGATCGCTAATTATTGAGCAATAACAGTACGGCTACCAGAGATAGTCGCGAACACACGACGGTTCATCGCACGACCTTCTTTAGTTTTGTTATCAGCAATCGGTTGATCCCAAGCAAAACCTTGAGTTGCTAAACGAGCAGCATCAACATTGTATTCGCTTACAAGAGCAGATTTAACCGAGTTAGCACGAGCTAAAGATAAACGTTCGTTCAATGCACGTGGACCAGTGTTATCTGTGTGACCTTCAATACGAGCAGTCGCATTCGGGTATTCAGCTAACTTTTCAGCAACTTTAGCAATTTCTGGCTTGTATTGATCTTTGATGTTTGATTTGTTTGTATCAAAGAAAACACGAAGTTCCATGTTCAAGTCTTCAGTTAACTCTTGTGGAGCTGGAGCAACTGGAGCTGGAGCTGGAGCAACTGGAGCAACTTCTACTACAGGAGCAGCAGGTTTCAAGTGTCCACCAAGAACTACGTTAAGACCAGCCAAAGCTGTGTAGTTCCAGAAATCTTCATCGATGTTATATGTAGCACGAGCTTCAGTACGTACAGATAGAGCATCGTTTAAGCGCCAGAAAGCACCAACACCAGCGTTACCTAAAGTACCTTCGTCATCTTTAAGACCAGTGCTGCCATCATATTCGTATTTATAGTGACCAGCACCTAAAAGAACATAAGGCTTAATTTTGCTGTCATAGTTTTTAGTAATCAAATCAGAAGTAACATAAAAGTTACCATTGATTTGAGTTTGTTTGTATTCACCATAATTTGCAGTAGGGTTCAAAGTCTTGTCTTTAATATCACCTTTAACTTGGTTATATTCAGCCTCAAAACCTAACCAAGGCGTAAGCTCGATACCAAGTGCCGCACCTACAAATAAATCGTCTTGAAGCTCAGCATTATCTTCATAAAGATGATCAGCAAAACTGTTATTGTGTTTAGTGTCTTGGAATGTATAACCAACTAATAATGGTGTAATGGTTACGCCAGCATTAGCAGCGGCTAAAGGTGCAGCAACAAGCATAGCAAGTGCGATACGACTCAATTTCATGGATATCCTCCAGAGATAACAATTGTTGTTCAAGCTCAGCCTAAAATATTATGGCTTCCTGAGATAGGCTTTCTTATACCCCAGTATTTTTTTTAAGCTACTCACGCTGAATCATACAAACACTTGAACTATTTTCCAAGTGCTTGATTAATTTAATCAAGTAAATTATTGACAAAATTACTTACAATTTCCGTTGTAATTCGGTAATTTTTTACTCAATTGGCTCTTGTGAATAACTTATCTTTTCATTTCTAATATATTAACAGCATTCATAAATGATAGTAATCATTTTTTGCAGTGTTGATTTTCACTCTAGAAATATAATAATTATCAATAACAATCAATGAGTTGTTTTCTAAAAGAAGAACTAAATATGTACTCATATTGTAAACAACATGCTTTTACCTTGTTTGAGACATTGATCACGCTCAGTATTATCGCAATTATTATCATGATTGCGATACCTAATTTTCAACATTATAGAGCGCTTCAAGAGGCTTCACAGCTACTCCCCTTAGTGAGACAACATGTTAATTTCGCTAAAAATACAGCACAAATCTATCATTCCAACATTGTTGTGTGCTCATCATCAACCTTTGATCGCTGCGAAATCAATCAATGGCATAAAGGCATTATTGTTTTTTCAGATTTAAACAATAATAAGAATATTGATAAAAATGAAACTATACATAAATACACTCAAACTGATTTGAAATTTGGCTCTTTAAAATGGAATGGTGGCGTAACGAGCCCCACTATGATTACATTTCAAAGTGATACAGGACTTCCACATGGTTCACCTGGAGGCTTTTACTATTGTAGTTTTACAAACAAAGATCTTCACCGCTATCTTCCGATCAGCCGAATGGGACATACGCGCATAGAAACAACAACTGCGTGTTGAGTATCAACATCAACTGATCAGTCTACGTCTGTATTCAGAATAAACTTTATTCATATTCGATTTTCAATATACTGTTTGAGTTTGGACATTTTGATTAAAAAAATATCGGAGAGATAACAATGACTGACATCGTAATTGTCAATGGTGCCCGTACTGCAATGGGTGGTTTTCAAGGGAGCCTTGCTAGTGTAACCGCACCACAATTAGGTTCTGCGACCATTAAAGAAGCTATTGTACGTTCAGGTTTACAGCCATCCGATATTGAAGAAGTGATTATGGGCTGCGTATTGCCTGCAGGATTAAAGCAAGGTCCTGCTCGTCAAGCAATGCGTCTGGCGGGATTACCAGATTCTACGGGTGCTGTAACCATCAACAAATTATGCGGTTCTGGCATGAAAGCGGTCATGCAAGCGGCAGACATGATTAAAGCAGGCTCTGCACAAATTGTCGTCGCAGGTGGTATGGAGTCTATGACCAATGCGCCATATGTATTGCCAAAAGCTCGTGGCGGTTTTCGCATGGGCCATGGTGAAATTAAAGATCATATGTTCCTAGATGGTTTAGAAGATGCTGAAACAGGTCGTTTGATGGGATCTTTCGCTCAAGATACGGCGAATACTCGCGGCTATACACGTGAACAAATGGATGATTTTGCTATTCGCTCATTAAATCGTGCGCAAACAGCAATCAATGAAGGTTATTTTGCAGATGAAATTGTACCTGTTACAGTTTCAAGCCGTAAAGGCGATGTGATTATCGATAAAGATGAACAGCCATTTAATGCAAATATAGATAAAATTCCGACATTACGTCCTGCTTTTGCCAAAGATGGAACGATTACTGCAGCCAATGCGAGTTCAATTTCTGATGGTGCATCTGCCTTGGTACTGACCTCGGCAGATCATGCTGCAGCTAAAGGTTTGACGCCTTTAGCAAAAATAGTTACCTATGCCTCAAACTCGCAACATCCGTCAGAATTCACTATTGCGCCTGTAGGCGCTATTCAAAAAGTTTTAGATAAATCTGGCTGGAAAACGGAAGAGGTTGATCTTTGGGAAATCAATGAAGCTTTTGCCATGGTCACCATGTGTCCAATTGATGACTTCAAACTGGATGTTGAAAAAGTCAATATTCATGGTGGCGCATGTGCTTTAGGTCATCCTGTAGGTTCAACAGGCTCTCGTATTATTTTGACATTGATCCATGCGTTGAAGCGTACAGGCGGTAAGCGTGGTATCGCTGCACTTTGTATCGGTGGTGGTGAAGCCACAGCGATCGCTATTGAACTGATTTAAAAATTGAATAGACTCTAAATTTACTCGAATACTTTTGAAATTAATCGAGTATTTAAATGTCGTTCCAATCATTTAAGCTTACTTCTAGAGTTTAAAGTCACTCAATGAGTTTAAGTAAAAAGCCTTCTTATAGAGAAGGCTTTTTACATTTACACGATTTGTTCTTTGCATAAAATTAAATCTGTTAAATTATTCTTTCATAATAAAAATGGATGATCAAAATGCAACTGAATCATTATTTAAACTTTCAAGGTGAAACCGAAGCCGCATTTAATTTTTATCAATCTGTATTTGGCGGTAAATTTTCTCATTTCCAAAGATATGTTGATCTGCCTGATGCGCAGATTGCTGAGCATGAAAAAGATTATGTCTTGCACGTCTCATTACCTATTAACGCATTCACCGAGCTTATGGGTTCTGATACATCTGAACAATTTTGCGCACAAAACAATACACCCTTCCGTAAAGGTAATAATCACTATATTTCAATAAATCTTGATGCAAATGAAAAAGATGATGCACAACGACTCTTTGATGCCTTATCTGAGAATGGTCAAGTTGAAATGCCTTTAAATAAAACATTTTGGGGCGCACTTTATGGTGCATTTACAGATCAATTTGGTATCAAATGGATGATTAACTGCCAGTTAGAGTAAATATCTAATTTCTTCAGACTCAATATTCGCAACTCTTAACACTGAAGAATACTCAACAGCTTAGCGAAAATTGACTAGGTACCTTTATATCTAGATAGAAGGCACTACTCCAAAAATAGAATTTACAATATACTTTGACAAAATAAAGAATTTGACTCTAAAACTAATTCCTTAAATTCCTTAAATTTAGATTGACTTAATGTTTGAACCTCAAATTAATTAAATAAATATAATTATATTAAAAACAAATACATAGGATATAAAAATGACCGAAAATAAAATTAAACAAGAAGGTGAAACTTTAAATTTTAGTTTTTCAACCCGATCTATGAATATCGAACCTGATATAGAACATCTTAAACAATTTGATGAATATCCTTCAAAGAAACCTTTACTCAGCTATGTTTTCTACCTACTGAGTTTAAGTTTGCTTGTATGGTCAATATATTTGTTTTCAAAAGGGTCTTGGGTGTTGGGCATTGTAATTTCAATCCTTTGCCTGATCATTACATTTTTCACTTACAGCTTTAGCAACCCCTTATTAAATAAAAGAATTGCTTATGAAAGTGGTTTGATTATTCCATCTATTATTGTCAATACAAATCCAATACAGCTACTAACACTTGCAGATGTAACAGCAGATGAAAACAGTGAAACTATTTTTGGCCTAAGATTATTAACTGTTAATCAACTACCTCACCACGATATTAAAATGGGTGAGCGAGTTCCTTGTGTTGCTCTTTTTGGCATGGCAATCAAAGGATATCGCCGCCATTACGAACCTAAGCCAATCGCTTGGGGCTTTAAGGAAAGAACTTTTATTGATCAAGCGATTGAATCCATTTCGAATGATCGTGAAATCATTCAAAATAATTTAGTTAATGAATGGGAATTATTAGATCAAATCCAAAATAAACATTTAAAAACGATTAACCATGAAGACTTAACTTATTTTTCTAAAAATTTGGAAATAATTTCAATCAACCAGATTGGATAAGTATTTTTACAAAGGTGTAAAACGACATCTTGATCATTTAATTATATATTCAAGATGCACAATCGCGTCTGCGAATGAACTGTAAGAATTAAACATCTATATTTGAGAACTTAGCAATAATAATCAATCCAATAGTGATAAATCCAATAGCGATCTACCCTGCGATATCAATATTTTGCCCTAAAAATGTTTTAGCCAAAATGGTCGTCGCAATGACGCCCAATCCTGACCAAAGAACATATAAAATGCCCGCTTGCATAAACTTAAAAGCATATGCTGCGCATGCAAATTAAATAATCTACAAAACCAATGCTATGCCTTGATCAGTCTTATTCACTAGACCATTACGTTTGGCAGAATATAAAGTTGAAAGCACATCGGTTGTTCTTGCTAGCATTAACCAAATGATCCCTGGATTCTTTTTTTGCCATTAGAAAAAACGTGGTTATTTTCATTTAAAAATCGTGAGCGAAGTTAGCTTGGGCTCCCAAAATTCACTCGTCATGACCGCTTACAGACAAAACAATAATGCATAAAAAAGGCGAATTGATTATTCGCCTTTTCAATTTATTTCAATTTTAACTTTTAATACTCAAATGACGCTATCTTAGAGTAACTCTTTACGAAGCTGCTCAGGTGATTTCATAGAAAGTAAGCCTGGTGCAACATCAAATGCTGTTTTAGCACCATACTGCCCCATCTGATTCATACGGTAACATGCACGTGCATAAGCCACGAGAACACTAGCCGTAAACTCAGGGTTACTGTCTAATTTTAATGAAAACTCAACCACTTGATTATGTTCCGTACTGCTATTACCACTACGAATCACAAAACCACCATGCGGCATGCGGTTGTGCTCTTTAGCTAAGGTTTCTTCATCAATGAAATTCACTGTTGTATTGTAGTCACTAAAGTAGTCAGGCATGGTAACGATCGCTTGCTCAACTGTATTTGCATCGGCACCCTCTGCAAGCACCACATAACATTCACGTGTATGTTTATCCCTCGTAATTAATACTGGACGTGAACCACTACGTACTTTTTCAATCGCCTCTGTGGATGGAAGCGTATATTGCACACCGTCTTTTACACCCTCTACACGACGAATTGCATCTGAGTGTCCTTGGCTTAAGCCTTTACCCCAAAATGTATATGTTTCACCATCTGGAAGAAGTGCTTCGCCAAATAAACGGTTAATTGAGAACATACCAGGATCCCAACCAATTGAGATCATTGCTGTTTTCTTATTAGCAAGAGCAGGTGTATTCACAGCATCAAAGAATTCAGGAATACGTGCATGCGTATCAAAACTATCTACGGTATTAAATTGGCTTGCCAACTCAGGTGTTTGCTTTGGTAAATCATCTTTCGAGCCACCACACAAAATCAAGACATCAATCTTGTCTTGAAAGTCTGTCAGCGAATCCATATGAAATACAGAAGTTTTCGCAAAACAAGGAGAAACTGTTTCTGGTGCACGACGAGTAAAAATACCTACGAGTTGTAAATCTGGATTTTTTTGAATAGATATTTCTACGCCACGACCAAGGTTGCCATAACCCACAATACCAATACGAATCAAATTTTGCATAAATACTAAACCACTGAATAAATTAAAAATTGTAAATTGATTTACGCAAGATTAACAAAGGAGATAGATCAAATCTATTTTAAAATATTAAAAGCAATGTCAAATCAAAAGTGAGGCAACATGGATATGCGAATACGACAACGCAATGCCGTAATTTAGAGCAAATCACCTATATAGAACAACGATTAACATGAATCTAAGATCATATAAAAAGCCTGCTAAATGCAGGCTTTTTATATCTACTCAAAACTAAGCACCCGTTTGATAACTTGCTTGAGCAACAGCAGTTGATGCTTGATACGGGTGTTTAAAATCATTCAACCCTGCAGCCGCCTCTTGAATATCTTTACCTTCTTTAATCACAAAAGTATCAAATCCTGAACGTTTCAAATAGTTCAATACGTCTTTGAAGATATCGCCAATTGCACGAAGTTCACCTTGAAAACCTTGACGGCGTAGTAATGCAGCAAATGAATAACCACGACCATCATTAAAACCAGCGAATTCGATAAAAATCGTATCGATTTGATCTAATGGATATTGATTCACCTCAGGAGAGTCATCCACCGTGATTAAAAGTCCTTTTTTACCCGAGATATTACTCAATTGATCCAATTGTGCCGTTGTTAAAACAACATCACCTTGTGGCAAGACACCATCTTCAGCAATCACTTGATAAGTATTGTCTGCAACCGTTCCATCTTTAGAAAGGACTTGAAGTGCTGTATTAAGCATATGCTCGCTCCTTGAAGGGTTGAATGCCAACACGACGATAAGTTTCTACAAACTCTTCACCTTCTGCACGAAGGTCTAAATAGGTATTTAAAATTTCTTCAACAATATCTGGTACACGATCTGCTGCAAACGAGGGTCCTAAAATATCACCAATTGACGCATCATGATCGGCATTACCACCCAACGTAATTTGGTAGAATTCCGCGCCTTTTTTATCGACACCCAGAATACCAATATTACCAACATGGTGATGACCACACGCATTCATACAACCTGAGATATTAAGATCTAATTTACCTAGATTATAAATGGTATCTAAATCATCAAAACGGCGTGAAATCGCTTCTGATATCGGAATCGATTTTGCATTCGCCAATGAACAGAAATCGCCACCAGGGCAGCAAATGATATCGGTAATGAAACCAATATGAGCACGTGCCAAGTTATTTGCGTCAAGCACTTGCCATACTGCAAATAAATCTTTTTGTGGTACATCAACCAAAGAGATATTTTGTTCGTGCGTTGTGCGTAGCTCACCAAATGTATATTGATCAGCAAGATCCGCAATCACATTCATTTCTTCAGTGGTCATATCGCCAGGCGCAACGCCTGCACGTTTAAGTGAAATCGTAACAATACGATAGCCTGAAACTTTATGTGCATTGGTGTTGATATTGAACCATTGTTTAAATTTTGGATATTGTGCAAAAAGTTCTGTGAAATCTTCGTCCGCATAATCTTGATAATCAAACGGTGTAAATTCTTCATCAAGCTTTTGCAAAATTTCAGGCTGAATTTTTAAGGTCTGAATAGTATGCAAAAACTCAGCTTCAACTTTCTCAGCAAAGACTGCTGGCGTTAATGCTTTCACTAAAATTTTGATACGTGCTTTATATTTATTATCGCGACGACCATGAAGGTTATATACACGCAGAACGGCTTCAAGATAAGCAATCAAATCTTCACGTGGTAAGAAGTCACGAATAAAACTACCAATAATGGGTGTACGACCTAAGCCACCACCCACTTTGATTTTATAGCCAATTTCACCAGCATCATTTTTAACAATATATACACCAATGTCATGGAATGAAGTCGCTGCGCGGTCAGTTTCTTCAAGCGCAGAAACTGCAATTTTGAACTTACGTGGTAAAAAAGCAAATTCAGGATGAAAAGTTGACCATTGACGAATTAATTCACAGGTAGGACGTGGATCTGCAATTTCACCTGCAACCACACCCGCATATTGGTCAGTTGTGGTATTACGAATACAGTTACCTGAGGTTTGAATCGCGTGCATTTGAACAGATGCAAGCTCTTCAAGCATATCGGGTACATTTTCAAGCGCAGGCCAGTTAAACTGAATATTTTGACGTGTTGATACATGTGCATACCCACGGTCAAACTCTTTTGCCAAACTCGCAATTTTGCGAAGTTGGTTCGAGTTCATCAAACCATAAGGAACTGCTACACGTAGCATTGGTGCATAACGTTGCACATATAAACCGTTTTGTAGACGTAAAGGACGATACTCATCTTCAGTGAGTTTTCCAGCTAAATAACGTTCCGTTTGATCACGGAATTGTGCAACACGTTCATTGATCAGTTGCTGATCGAAATCAGTATATAAATACATGGCGTACAGCTAGTAGTTTAATTATAACGGTTGACAGCATAACGATTAATGAACTATCAAGAAAATG
>JAHLFF010000299.1 GCA_018883945.1 Candidatus Acinetobacter avistercoris | reverse complement strand
CTAAAGATAAAAAGCCGAGTTTAAACTCGGCTTTTTATCTTTAGTATTTAAGCGGGAATACGAAGAACTTGACCAGGGAAAATATCGTCTGCATTCTTAAGTAATGGACGATTTGCTTCAAAAATTTTATTATATTGATTTGCATCACCATAAAATTCTTTTGAAATTTTAGACAGATTATCTCCAGATTTGACTGTATAAAACTTACTCTCTGGTTCTGGTGATGACACCGTTAATTGATCATCTACTTGAGCAACATGATCTACGTTACCAACAGCCAAAATAATTTTTTCACGATCAGCTTGTGTTTCTACCTGACCTTTGACTGTCGCTAAATCTGTTGTTCCATTATAAGCAACAGATAAACCAGCAACAGGTAAACCTAATGCCTTGATATGACCTAATAATTTGTTCGCCACTTCTTGAGCAGATGGCTCAGCGGGAGTAGCAGGTGCAGCTTGTTGCTCAGCAGGAGCTGTATTTTTTTTACCGATGCCTTTAACAAAATCAAAAAGACCCATTGTTGTTCTCCGTATATGCATTAAAGTTAGTATTTTTTGTAAAACGTAGTGAAATGAAACTTGCTCTATTTTTATACCTAAATTTGTACATGCGCTAAGTTGTCTTTGGTCAGTTAAACGTAAACATATGTAATTGTATTTGTTATTCGCATTGGATATATCTTGATCTATTTTTGGAATGTCTTCGAAATAAGGGCAATTATTAGATCAAAATTACAGCGTATCATTTAAATGATTTTATTCAATTAAATGTAAAAACATCAGTTCAACAATCATTGATGAACTTTTCTGAATGGCTAAAAATGCTCAATAACAGTTTATATAAATAAGTAGTAATAAATTTTTTCGATTGTTATTTTTTGAAATTAGATCGTTTTTTTCGAAGGGTAAAATCACAGCATTGTTAATAAAAACTTTAAAATATACTGTGAATTTTACAATTATCCTTTCTCACATCATAAAAATAGTCAGTTTGATGTATGACTGAAAATTTAGTGATTATTTTGATAATTATAAAGTTTACATTAACAACAAGAGATGATTAGACTACTTTCATAACTCCTTTTGCACAAAAAAACTCATCATTAGTATTCCTTCATTCTACTTCTCTCAAAGGAAGAAGCGATTTTCACATATCAATTTATTGCCACTTATTGCCCATTCTTTTTAATCTGGCCTCTGAAGATCATATGAGACACATGAAATTCAAAGGAGCACGTTTTATTTTATTCTTAGATTATCGTTTGAATCATTTACAGCATAATATGATGAGATGAATGGATAATTAGAAAATTAAATCTCGTTTAAGTAACTCATCAAATCTGAAAATTTCTGAATTCTATGTTTCGGTGCAGCTGCTGTTAATTCCTCATCTGAACCGTATCCATATTCCACAGCTATCGTTTCGATTCCATTTTTGCGCGCACCAAAAATATCATGCTCTCTGTCACCGACCATCAGACATTCTGCTGGATTTAATTGCTCTTTTTCTAAAATATACGCAATTAACTCTGCTTTGTTGGTTCGTTCTCCGTTCAACTCACTGCCGTATGGATAAACAAAGTAAGTCAATAAATCAAAATGCTCTAAAATCTGTCGAGCGTACACTTCAGGTTTAGCCGTCGCTAAAAAAAGTTGATATCCATGTTTATGCAAAGCTTGTAAAGTTTCTTTTACATCATCGAATACATGATTTTCAAATAACCCCGTTACTGCAAAACGTTCACGGTATCCCAGCAATGCTTGTTCTGCCAAAATGTCATCTTCAGAAACGTTCAATAATTTTGCCAATGATGCTTTTAAAGGAGGGCCAATAATCCAATCAATATTTTCATGATCAGGAATAGGATAACCTACTTTATTTAAACCATAACGAGCTGAAGTGGTAATCCCCACTTTTGGATCGGTTAATGTACCATCGAGATCAATTAATAAGTTTTTAATCACAGCTTATCCCTATACCTGCTATTTCTATAAAAATACTGTCGAGACTTCTCTCAAAGTTGCCTATACTAACGTAAATTCGTGATTCAAGGACACTGATGTGCGCCCTACTGTACTTTGTTTTTCTGGTTTAGATCCATCAGGTGGTGCTGGTTTGCAAGCAGATATTGAGGCGATCGGTCAAAGTGGTGCGCATGCTGCGATTGCGTGTACAGCACTGACTGTACAGAACTCACAACAAGTATTTAGTTTTGAGGCGACATCAAAAGAGTTATTACTCGCTCAAGCCAACGCAGTCATGATTGATTTACCGATTCAGGTCGTGAAATCTGGCATGCTCGGAACAACAGACAATATTGCTGCTCTGGCTGAATTTTTACGACAGCATTCTCATTTGAGTTATGTACTCGATCCAGTTTTAGTTGCAAATAGTGGTGGTTCACTCGGTAATCAAGCCACACTGGTTCAAGCTTTCGTAGAATTAATTCCATTGGCAGATTTAATTACACCAAATACGGTTGAACTTCGCGCTTTGACAGGTTTAGAAGATCTAGAACAAGCGACCACACAATTATTTAAAATGGGTGCAAAAGCGGTTTTGGTTAAAGGTGGACATGAGGATACCCCCGACTATATCAAGAATACATTATTTGAAAATGGCAAACTGATTTCTGAAACGAAATGTCCCCGACTTGAAGGTGAATATCACGGTTCAGGCTGTTCATTAGCCAGCTTTATTGCGGGCCGAATGGCGATGGGTGATAGCGTCAAGAATGCTGTACATCATGCTGAAACTTGGCTTTTTGGTGTACTCAAACAAGCAGATAGTCCCGTTCCAAACGGTCAAAAAATTCCAAAGCGCTTTTAATCGACAATCACTAGCCCTGTTCATTCAGGGCTAGTGATTTATGAATCATTTTTATCAAAATTGAACATCTTCATAAAATAATAGACTTCTTTTCATCAGTCATTTTTACACAACACATCCTCAATCAGTCACTCATCATCCTAGCCTTATTCTGGATAGAAAAGGAATTTTTATATATGAATTCCTTGCTGCTCAATGATCTTTTTTGATTGATGAAAGAGTTCTAATATAAAGTGTTCTAATATAAAGAGTTCTAATATTTTGCATTTCATGAATATCTAATTACCCTCTAATTAATATCATTTTTCTTTTTTAAATTATTAAGATGGATTTTTTGCGTTTTCCAAGACTTTTCTAGTGCTTCTTTTTCTAAACGTAATTGGATCCGTTTAAGACGTCTAGTGGGAATCACTTCTGTTTTAAATTGTTTAACATAGTCTATCCATGCCACACCTTTAAAAACATTTTCAGGCATTGGCGTTTTAAATTCACAATCTGGCATAAATACAACGACTGAATGTATTGAATTGGGATCGACCAAATCCTCTAAAATAGTGCTCATCACTTGAACATGTTTATAATTTTGATGTAATGGATTCTGAAATTTATAGCGATTCTTATAAATCTGTTGTGTCCATTTTTTTTTATGAACTTGACCGAAAATCCAGCCTTTATAATTTTTTGTTTCGATCACAAAAATACCATAAGGACTCAATAATATATGATCGATCTGTGTTGTACCGATAAGGTCATCAGGCAAAGTGCAATCATTTAATAAGATATAAGATTCATTTAAATATTTTTTCACATGCAAGCTGACAGCAAACTCTCCAAATTTACCTTTAAGATACGGTTTGAAAAACTTGAGCAACGCAACCAATATGAAAAGTGGAATAAACCACCATAACTGTATAAATACAGTGTTGAACAAAACGCTCGCTATATTTTCCATGCGAATTTATTCTATTTATATGACTTAGATTCTTAAATGAAGTGCAACAGAGATTAAATTATTGGAAAGAAGCAAGATGAGATAGCATTTTGCTTCCGACCGACCAAAGTCAAAGTTGCATCATGAACTATACTCATCTTACTCAAGAAGAAC
>JAHLFF010000041.1 GCA_018883945.1 Candidatus Acinetobacter avistercoris | reverse complement strand
GCAGAACCCTATGGAAAAAATGGTCGGGCTATCACCGTCGCAGTTTGGTGGAAACCAAGATGCATTGCATCAAATTATTAGGAGATAAGCTGACGGCAAGACATTTTCAAAGTCAGGTCAATGAAGTTCATGCGCGTGTGGCAGTTCTGAATAGATTTACGGAATTAGGTAGACCTCACACCCAAGTTGTCACTTAAATTTGAATGGCTTGGGGAAAACTCAGCTTTTGAAGGTTTATGCAACAAAGCCATTTAAGAAAAGAATATTTTGGAAAATTTCAAAATCTCTCAGATCGTAAAGAGTACTATTTAAATGATCAATAAAAGTAAATTGAACTTAACAGAAGCACTCTCCAATCATGATAGGTGGTGTTGGTATAGCAGGGCAACCTGCTGGGCTAATCAATGGTTTAATTGATCCTAGTATGAAAAATTTAGAGAGATGGTTTCGATCTTTTGAACAACTAGAATTCTATCTATAAGTGATATTTTACTCTAGTTAAGCAACCTATTTTTGTTTAGGTAAATCGCCACTGATTATAATAAAACTCATTCGGCGTCAATTTATCTAAGCTAGAATGGGGTCACTTGAAATTATAAAACTAAAATACAATTTCAATTGATTCCTTGCATCAGCAAAACTGTTATATGCTTTTAGATAAACCTCCTCGTATTCAACACTTAGCCATAATCGCTCAATCATGGCATTATTTCACCCATTGATCTTTACCATCCATACTGATTTTAATTCCACAGCTTGTCAATACTTCGATAAATGCTGCGCTTGTGAATTCGCCAACCAATATTTCAAATGAGGGCATGCCCTAAATTTTTATATTCATAATTATGTTGTTCAAATCCATTAGATTTTCTAAATTACATTTCTTAATTCTCGCGCTGTTTCCTGTAACAAAGGTAAAATTTGCTGAATCAAATATTCTTTGGTGGTGCGCATGGTCGGTGATACGATATTTAATGCCGCAATGACTTTGCCTTTAGGATTATAAATAGGTACTGCTAGCGCATGTACGCCCAGTTCATGCTCTTCAGAAGAATAGCACCAGTCCTGCTCCCTGATTTCCGCGAGAAGTTTTAGAAAATCTTGATTATTAGTACAACTATATTTGGTCAGACGTTTTAAAGGATATTTGTCTAACCACCGTTTTTGTTCATCCCATTCTAAATGCGCCAATAACATTTTTCCGGCGGAAGTCGCATGTGCGGGCAGGCGATTACCTAAATGTAATCCATAAGGATTAACACGATCCGTTTGTTGATGTGCCGCACTACGAGCAATGGTAATGGCTTCAAAACTATCTAAAACCATAACCGAATAAATAAGAGAAGTTTGATTAGTCATTAAATTAAGTAAAGGCTGACAAATTTTAGGGAGTTGTGAACCACTTAAATAAGCACCTGAAAATTTCAAAATTTTTGGAGATAAATAAAAATAATGTCCATCAAACTCCAGATATCCTAAATATTCTAAGGTCAATAAGTGTCGCCGTGCTGCAGCTCGGGTCATTTTTGTTCTTTCAGCAGCAATACTGATATTTAAACGCTGACGTTCTGGACCAAAACAGTCTAAAATTGCCATACCTTTGCTAATGCCTGCAATAAAATCTTCATGTCGAATTATTTTTTGATTATCAGTGTTTTTTAAGATCTTGATTGGTTTGGCGGGGGTATCATCCATGATTCAACTTCTCATATTAATAAGTTAGTAACTAGAAATTAGGCTAATCTAATTTACATAATAATTCATATTGTAAACTATTGTTCGATAATCGAACAATAAAATCAACTATCGAACTTAATTGCTTTGTAACTGTAGATCATTTCCAAAAAAAACTCAAAAATGATCCAAAGGAATCCAAATGAAAATACTCAGGATTGAATGATCTAAACTCATATTTAAACTATATATTCTCTCCACAGGTTTGATTCTTCCTACCTAATTTATGCATCGTATAGACGGATTTGTTGAATGATCGATAAAAGCACTGCCTCACTGACTGAAGCGCTCTCCCAAATCAAAGACGGCTCAACCATCATGATCGGTGGTTTTGGAACAGCAGGCCAGCCCGCTGAACTAATTGATGGCTTAATTCAACTTGGTATTAAAGATCTGACAATTGTCAGCAACAATGCAGGTAATGGTGACTATGGTCTGGCAAAATTGCTCAAAGCTGGTGCAGTTAAAAAAGTCATCTGTTCGTTCCCGCGTCAGTCAGATTCTTGGGTCTTCGATGAACTCTATCGTGCGGGCAAGATTGAACTAGAACTGGTGCCTCAAGGCAATTTGGCGTGTCGTATTCAAGCCGCAGGTATGGGCTTGGGTGCAGTCTTTACCCCAACAGGTTACGGTACCTTATTGGCAGAAGGCAAAGAAACTCGTCACATCGATGGTAAAGATTATGTGCTGGAATATCCAATCAAAGCCGACTTTGCTTTGATTAAAGCCCAGCAAGGCGACCGTTGGGGTAATTTGGTCTACCGTAAATCGGCACGTAATTTCGGCCCGATTATGGCAATGGCAGCAAACGTGACCATTGCACAAGTCTCTGAAGTGGTGGGCTTAGGGGCTTTAGACCCTGAACACATCATCACCGCAGGTATTTTTGTTCAACATGTGGTGCAGGTTCAATCTGAACCTGTTGCTGTGTAATCGGGAGAACATCATGAGCTATCAAAAACTCAGCCGCAACCAAATTGCAGAACGTGTGGCACAAGATATTCCAGATGGGGCTTATGTCAATCTTGGTATTGGCTTACCGACTAAGATTGCCAGCTATCTGCCTTCAGACAAAGATGTCTTTCTACATTCTGAAAATGGTTTATTGGCTTTTGGTGCACCTCCTGAAAAAGGTCAAGAAGATCCTGAACTGATCAATGCCGGTAAAGAATATGTGACCATGCTACAAGGTGGTAGCTTTTTTCATCACGGTGACTCTTTTGCCATGATGCGTGGTGGGCATTTAGATATTGCGGTCCTTGGCGCATTTCAAGTGGCAGCGAATGGTGATTTGGCTAATTGGCATACTGGTGCACCGAATGCGATTCCAGCTGTGGGTGGTGCGATGGACTTAGCCGTTGGTGCTAAAAAAGTCTTTATCACCACAGATCATGTGACTAAGCACGGTGAGCCGAAGATTGTAGCTGAATTGAGCTACCCAGCGACAGGTTTGAAATGTGTTGATCGGATCTACACTGACCTGTGTGTTATTGATGTCACTTCTGATGGTCTTAAAGTGATTGAGAAAGTCGACGGCTTAAGCTTTGCAGAATTGCAGGCCATGACGGGTGCAACTTTAGTAGATGCGACACAAGGATAATTAATTCCTCCCGACCTCCCTTTTTAAAGGGGGCCCTTTACCAAAGGGGGAATTCAAAGGACAAAATTTAAATGAAAAACGCTTACATTATCGATGCCATTCGTACTCCATTCGGACGTTATGCAGGTGGGCTCGCGCCAATTCGTGCCGATGACTTGGGTGCAGTGCCGATTCAAGCCTTGATGCAACGCAATCCAAATGTAGATTGGACTCAAGTCGATGACGTGATCTATGGATGTGCTAATCAAGCGGGTGAGGACAACCGTAATGTCGGTCGTATGTCAGCATTACTTGCTGGTTTACCAGTTGAAGTTCCTGCCACAACTGTCAACCGTTTATGTGGTTCATCGCTAGATGCAATTGCGATGGCAGCACGTGCGATTAAAGCGGGTGAGGCCAATTTGATCATTGCTGGTGGTGTAGAAAGCATGTCTCGTGCTCCGTTTGTGATGGGTAAATCTGAAACAGCGTATGGCCGTAGTCAGAAAATTGAAGACACCACCATGGGCTGGCGGTTTATCAATCCCAAGTTGAAAGCCATGTATGGTGTAGATACTATGCCGCAAACTGCAGAGAATGTGGCACAACAATATAATGTTGATCGAGCAGATCAAGACCAGTTTGCCTTGACAAGTCAACAGCGCGCAGCAGCTGCGCAGGCCCAAGGCTTTTTTAAAAATGAAATCATCCCTGTGAATATCCCACAGCGTAAAGGTGATTCGATAGTGGTGGATAGCGATGAACATCCACGTGCATCAACCACATTAGCAGCTTTGGCAAAACTTAAGCCAGTAGTCACAGCGGAAGGCACTGTCACTGCGGGGAATGCTTCAGGCATTAATGATGGTGCTGCTGCCGTACTGATTGCTTCAGAACAAGCAATTGAACAGTATCAGCTTAAGCCGCGTGCGAAAATCATTGCTTCAACGGCAGTTGGTGTAGAACCACGCATCATGGGTTTTGCGCCAGCTCCTGCAATTAAAAAGCTACTTAAACAAGCCAACCTCAACATCGAACAAATGGATGTTATAGAGCTAAACGAAGCTTTTGCAGCTCAGGCACTGGCGGTGACACGTGACCTCGGTCTGGCAGATGACACTACGCAAGTCAATCCAAATGGTGGTGCAATTGCAATCGGTCATCCATTGGGTGCATCAGGTGCACGTTTAGTCACGACAGCATTAAATCAATTAGAACGCACAGGTGGTACTTATGCCTTGTGTTCAATGTGTATTGGTGTCGGTCAAGGCATTGCAATGATTATTCAGCGCGTTTGAAGCAGATTGAAGGATAGCGATCATGAGCCAGTTATATGCCAGCTTATTTTACCAAAACGAGGTGACTGAAGTTTTCAGTGATCGTGCGTTGGTGTCTTACATGATTGATGCTGAGGTGGCCTTGGCAAAAGCGCAGGCTCAGGTCGGTGTCATTCCAGAATCTGCGGCAATTGCAATTTCCCAAGTGGCACAGACTGCAATTGATCAGATTGATTTTGATGTTTTGGCTTCTGCAACTGGCTTGGCGGGAAATATCGCGATTCCTTTTGTGAAGCAACTCACTGTGCTTGTAAAAAAAAGTGATGAAGATGCTGCGCGTTATGTTCATTGGGGTGCAACGAGTCAAGACATTTTAGACACTGCGTGTGTTTTGCAATGTCGTGCTGCATTGCAACAGATTGAAGCTTTAATTCATCAATGTTATCGCACTGCATTGACCCAAGCTGAACAATATCGCTCTCAAGTGATGATTGGACGCACATGGTTGCAACAAGGTTTGCCGATTACTTTTGGGCATAAATTAGCACGTTGGGCTTCTGTATTTCATCGTGATTTAGAACGAATTAACGCGATGAAAGCACGTGTTTTTACTGCGCAATTAGGCGGTGCGGTTGGTTCACTAGCTTCATTGCAGGCACAAGGTACAGCAGTGGTTTATGCCTTTGCAGACCAGTTACAGCTTTCAGTTCCGACCTGCACTTGGCATGGTGAGCGGGATCGTATTGTTGAAATCGCGAGTGTTGTAGCCATGGCGACTGGTAGCTTAGGCAAAATGGCGCGTGATTGGTCATTGATGATGCAAACTGAAATTGCAGAAGTGTTTGAACCAGCAGCGAAAGGGCGTGGAGGATCATCAACGATGCCACATAAGCGTAATCCTGTCGCTGCGGCATCCGTTTTGGCAGCAGCCAACCGTGTGCCTGTATTGATGTCGAGTTTATACCAAAGCATGGTTCAAGAGCATGAGCGTAGTCTAGGTGGATGGCATGCCGAATGGTTGGCATTACCTGAAATTTTCCAGCTGTGTGCAGGTGCTTTGGAACGAACTTTAGACGTATTACAAGGCATGCAAGTCAATGCTGAAAATATGCAACGCAATTTGGAATGTACCCAAGGCTTGATCATGGCGGAAGCAATGATGATGGCTTTGGCACCGCATATTGGACGTTTACAGGCTCATCATGTGGTGGAAGCAGCATGTAAAACATCTGTTGAAAAAGGTGTTCACTTAAAAGAGGTCATTACTGAACTCGATCCAGTCAAAGCCTATTTTAGCGCAGCTCAGATTTCAGAAATTTTTAAACCCGTGTCATATCTCGGCAATATTCAGGACCAGATTGATGCAGTTTTGCGGGAAGCAAATGGAGAGGTAGAGTGAATATCACGATGACTAATCGTCAAGGCAAAACTTTATCCGTTGCAATCAGTGGGCAAGATAATGCGCCTGTGATTGTATTTTCAAACTCATTGGGTACAGATAAAGGCATGTGGCAACCACAAGTTGCTACCTTTGAAAAACAGTTCAAAGTAGTGACTTATGACACGCGTGGTCATGGGCAAAGTGATGTTATTGAGCAGACCACTATACAAAATCTTGCAGAAGATGTGATTGATATTCTTGATGGTTTAAAGATTGAAAAAGCGCATTTCTGTGGAATTTCGATGGGGGGCATGACGGCTTTATGGCTCGGTATTTACCATGCAGATCGTTTTCATAGCATAACTGTTGCGAACTCAGCAGCTAAAATTTGGACTGAAGAAGGTTGGAATGCACGTGCAGATGTTGTGATAGCCAATGGCTTAGCAGATTTGGTGGAAACTACGCATACCCGTTGGTTTAGCGACCAGTTTGATTATGCACATGATGCTTTGGCACAGCGAACCATTCAGTCTTTAGCTGCTACGCCAGCACTCGGTTATGCAGAATCTTGCCGAGCGCTTGCACAAGCGGATTTATCTACCCAAATTCAACAGATTCAGATTCCAACTTTAGTGATTGCAGGTGCATTTGATCCAGTCACTACAGTGGCAGATGGCGTCTTTATGCAACAACAGATTCAATCGAGTGAACTGGTGGTGATTGATGCATCACACCTGTCCAATATTGAGCAACCTGAGTTGTTTAACCAAAATCTCAGTCAGTTTATTGCATCGATTCAATAGATTAAGAATTTAAAAAAGGAATTACAGCCCAAGGAGGCAGGTATGGCGTCTCAGGAATATGCTACTCAAAAAATGAGTGTAGACGCGCAAGCATTGATTAATGACGCACCGATTAGCAAATATCAGTGGTTCATTGCAATTGTATGTTTTCTTATTGTTTTTGTTGACGGTGTTGATACTGCAGCAATGGGATTTATTGCTCCAGCCTTGGCACAAGACTGGGGAATAGACCGTTCACAATTGGGTCCAGTTATGAGTGCTGCCTTAGGCGGTATGATTATTGGTGCACTGGTATCAGGTCCGACGGCTGACCGCTTTGGACGTAAGATCGTTTTAAGTGTATCGATGCTGATTTTTGGCGGTTTTACGCTTGCATCTGCATATGCAACTGACCTGAATACTTTAGTGGTCTTGCGGTTCTTGACCGGAATTGGTCTGGGTGCGGCGATGCCAAATGCGACTACGCTATTTTCTGAATATTGCCCACAGCGCTCTCGCTCTTTGCTTATTACTTGCATGTTCTGTGGTTATAACTTGGGTATGGCAACAGGTGGTTTCATCAGCAGTTGGTTAATTCCGACCTTTGGTTGGCACAGTCTATTTTTACTAGGCGGTTGGTCGCCATTGATTTTGATGTTAGTCGTGATTTTCTTCCTACCAGAATCGTATCGTTTCTTAATTGTGAAGGGTCGTGATAAAGCTAAAGTTCAGCAAATTTTGTCACGTATTGCACCAACTCAAGTACAGGGAATAACAGAGTTCCATGTACCTGAAGAAAAAACGGAAGATGGGGAGAAGAAAGGTGTGTTTGGCATGCTTTTCTCTCAAAAATACGTCAAAGGTACTGTTTTATTGTGGCTGACCTATTTCATGGGTTTAGTCATGATTTATCTGCTTACTAGCTGGTTACCAACTTTAATGCGTGAAACTGGCGCAACCATGGAACGTGCTGCATTTATCGGTGGTTTATTCCAGTTTGGCGGTGTTCTTAGTGCATTGTTTATTGGTTGGGCAATGGACCGTTTCAATCCTAACCGTATTATTGCAGGCTTTTATTTTGTTGCTGGAGTCTTTGCTTTTGCTGTAGGTCAAAGCTTAGCTAGTCCCACATTACTTGCCATTTTAGTGCTTTGTGCGGGTATTGCGATTAATGGTGCGCAGTCAGCAATGCCAGCATTGAGTGCTCGGTTTTATCCAACGCAATGTCGTGCAACTGGCGTGGCATGGATGTCTGGGATTGGGCGTTTTGGTGCGGTATTTGGGGCATGGATTGGCGCAGTTTTGCTGGGTAATGACTGGTCGTTTACAGCCATTTTAAGTTTACTTTTAATTCCAGCAACAGCGGCAGCAATCGCTATCTTTGTTAAATCACTGGTTTCGCATACAGATTCGACTAATTGAGGTGTTTTCCATGAATGATGAACAACGTTATGAACAAGGAATCACTGTACGTACTGAAGTGCTAGGTGAAAAGCATGTCAATCGTTCAATTGAGAACTTGAATGATTTCAATGCTGATTTTCAAAATTTTATCAGCCGTTTTGCTTGGGGGGAGGTTTGGTCTAGACCGGGCATGCCGCGCCACACTCGCAGCTTAGTCACTATTGCAGTGTTATTAGCATTAGGTCGTGAAGATGAACTGCGTATGCATTTACGTGCTTGCTTTAACAATGGCGTGACCAAGGATGACTTAAAAGAATTGATTTTGCACTGTTCACTGTATGCCGGTTTACCCGCAGCTAACGCAGCGATGCACATGGCAGAAGAAGTTTTTGCAGATTTGGGTATTGCCCCACAAAAGCTGAGCGAACAGCAGTCAAGCCAAGAACAATCAAATCAAGAGTAATGGAACAAGATTAAGAGGGACGCTATATGTCACAACTTATTTTAGGTGCTTATGCACAACGTAATACCGATGATCATCCACCAGCATATGCACCCGGTTATAAAACCAGTGTATTACGCTCGCCAAAAAATGCGTTGATTTCAATTGCAGAAACCGTAACTGAAGTGACTTCACCACAATTCAGTGCGGATCAGTTTGGTCCTAAAGATAATGATTTGATTTTAAACTATGCCAAAGAAGGTTTGCCAGTTGGTGAACGTATTATTGTGCATGGTTATGTACGTGATCAGTTTGGTCGTCCTGTGAAAAATGCTTTGCTCGAAGTCTGGCAAGCCAATGCTTCTGGTCGTTATCGTCATCCAAATGATCAGTTCATTGGTGCCATGGATCCGAACTTTGGTGGTTGTGGTCGGATGATGACGGATGCCAATGGCTATTTTGTGTTCAGGACTATTAAACCGGGTCCTTACCCTTGGCGTAACCGGATCAATGAATGGCGTCCGGCACATATCCATTTCTCTTTACTTGCGGATGGTTGGGCGCAGCGCCTCATTTCTCAATTCTATTTTGAAGGTGATACGCTGATTGATTCGTGTCCGATTATTAAGACCATTCCTTCGGAAGAACAACGTCGTGCACTAATTGCTTTAGAAGATAAGAGCAATTTCATTGAAGCAGACAGTCGTTGTTATCGTTTTGACATCACTTTACGCGGACGTCGTGCGACATATTTCGAAAATGATTTGACTTGATTCAGGGAGAGCAACATGAACCATTGGAATTTTCAGGAATTACATGAAACTCCATCTCAAACAGGTGGACCTTATGTACACATTGGTTTGTTACCACAACAAGCTAACATCGAAGTGTTTGAAAACAACTTCAATAATCAGTTAGTTCAAGAAAAAACCTTAGGCGAACGTATTCGCTTGGAAGGTCAAGTGTTTGACGGTTTAGGTTTGCCGTTACGCGATGTACTGATTGAAATCTGGCAGGCCGATGCCAACGGTGTGTATCCAAGTGCTGCTGATATTCAAGGCAAAGCAGTCGATCCAAACTTCTTCGGTTGGGGACGTACAGGTGCAGACTTTGATACAGGTTTTTGGAGCTTTAATACCATTAAACCAGGCGCTGTTCCTGGACGTAAAGGTACAACACAAGCCCCACATATTGCACTTATCATCTTTGCTCGTGGTATCAACATTGGTTTAAACACCCGTGTGTATTTTGAAGATGAAGCCGAAGCCAATGCACAAGATCCCGTACTGAACGGTATTGAATGGGCACCTCGTCGTCAGACGCTCATTGCAAAACGTGAAGAGCGTGATGGTGAAGTGGTGTATCGCTTTGACATTCGTGTGCAAGGTGAAGACGAAACGGTCTTCTTAGATATCTAACTCCCAAAATCGACAAGAGCAGCTATTTTATTACTGTTCTTGTTTAAGTAATTCAAGTTTATGCGTGGTGGTGGTATGACCCATTTCATCCATCCTACGTATATTTGCTACCGATGACAGCATTCAGGCAATAGTATTGAAAGTACAAAGGAAATGTAATGATTAAGGTCAGAAAAATTGCGATGCAATTTTGTTTGAGCAGCGCTGTTTTAGCGGCCATGCCTGCAGCATTTGCAGTCGAAGTTACTCCTGCGACACAACATTATATGGTTAAAAGTCTCAACATTGGTGACCTACCTGTAAAAACCATTGTACCGATTACCGCAGTAACAGCAGAGCAGGCGATTGCTCAAGCACAGGTGATTGCCAGCAATCCAAATGCAGATGTGGCTGAGTTTCGCATCGACTTACTGGAATTTTCTGCCGACACTAAGAAAGTAATTTTACTGGGTCAGCAACTGAATCAAATTTTACAAGAGAAACCATTGATTGCCACCATTCGTACACATAACGAAGGTGGAAAAATGACAGTGTCTGACCAAGACTATGAAAAGATTTATCGTGAATATCTGAAAAAGCCATTTATGCAATTGCTGGATATCGAAATGTTCCGCAATGCTGGAAGTGTAGCGAAGTTAACCAAGTTGGCGCATGACAAGAAAGTATTGG
>JAHLFF010000298.1 GCA_018883945.1 Candidatus Acinetobacter avistercoris | reverse complement strand
GTTTATTCAGCTGGTTGTCATGGGCATTGGGTTCTTTCTTAGGGGGAATGTTCGCAGACAAAGTCAGCAGTATGCCGCAATTTTTACAAGCAGCGCTAGACTTCTTGCTCCCTGCATTATTTCTCAGTTTTTTATTGGCTGCTTTTGAAAAAAAGCATACGTTTGTGGTCGCTGTTACTACAATCGTTTCTGCGATCGCTTGCTACTTTATTGATATTTCAGCTGCGATTTTTATTGGCATCACTTCGGGGATCTGTGCAGGCTTTTTTAAACATTATGTATTAAAACAACACGACAATACGCTTTTATCAGAACATCCTCTACCAGAAAAACAAGGAGAATAATATGAATCTTGAGATTATCCTTGTGGGTATTGTGGTCGGTATCGCCAATTTTGCATCACGCTTTGGACCTTTTTTTGTGATTCAAAAGTTTCAACAAGATTCGCAAAAACGAGGCGCTTTGTGGATTAAAATTGCACTAGGTTCAATTGGTATAGCGGCAATCAGTTCAATGCTTGTGGTCGCAACACTTCCACCGCTTTTAGAGACACCTAATAAAAGTTTAGCCATGTTAGTCGGTTTTATTGTACTTATTGTTTTGTACTTTAAATTTAAGCAAATTGTGATGGCTACATTAACTGCGGCCTTGGTCTATGGCTTGTTCTACACCTATATTCCTTTTGCTATCTAATAGCGTGAATAAAGACTGTTTTGCTTATCTAAAATAGTGTTAGACAATATCATTATTTTATGTGAATCAAAGCATAACAGACCTATTAGTTCTGATATGCTAAAAGCCCAAAATATCAAACATGGATGATCAGCATGAGCGTTATTCTCGGTACTCCACTCCAATCTTCTGCATTTAAAGTCCTACTTTTAGGATCTGGAGAACTAGGGAAAGAAGTGGTGATTTCATTACAGCGTTTAGGTGTCGAAGTCCATGCAGCTGACCGATATGATCATGCTCCTGCGATGCAAGTCGCTCATTTTTCCTATACCTTAAATATGGCAGATCCAATCGAATTAAAAAAATTGATTGAAAATATAAAACCAAATTTGATTGTCCCTGAAATTGAAGCCATTGCGACTCAAGTATTAGTTGAAATAGAAGAACAAAATATCGCAACGGTTATTCCTTCTGCAAAAGCGGTTAATCTCACTATGAACCGTGAAGGCATTCGCCGTTTGGCTGCTGAAGAATTAGGTCTACCGACATCTGCTTATCGTTTTGCTGATAGCTTAGAATCTTTCCGTGCTGCTTGTGATGATATTGGTTATCCAAACTTTGTTAAACCCGTCATGTCATCATCAGGTAAAGGACAATCACGCGTTAAAGAATTTGCAGAAGTTGATGCTGCTTGGGAATATGCGCAAACTGGTGGTCGTGTTAAACAAGGCGTGGTCATTGTTGAATCTCAAATTGATTTTGACTTTGAAATTACCCTACTCACTGTCCGTGCTAAAAACCCGCAAACAGGTGAAGTCGAAAGTTATTTCTGCGATCCGATTGGGCATCGTCAAGATTCAGGCGATTATGTTGAAAGCTGGCAGCCTCAACCTATGTCTGCTAGCGCTTTAGAAGAAGCAAAACGCATCGCCAACAAAGTCACCATCGCGCTTGGTGGTTGTGGTATTTTCGGTGTAGAGCTTTTTATCAAAGCAGATAAAGTTTGGTTTAGCGAAGTGTCTCCGCGCCCTCATGATACAGGCCTGGTAACGCTAGCATCACAGTTCCAAAGTGAATTTGAGTTACATGCACGCGCTATTTTAGGTTTACCTGTAAATACACAACGTCATAGTACAGCAGCCAGTGCGGTGATTTATGCAGGTGTAGATGATCAGAATCTATCATTTTCTGGCTTAGAACTTGCTTTAGAAAATCCCAATACTGATTTAAGACTGTTTGCAAAACCAGAAGGATTTACCCGTAGACGTATGGGTGTCGCGACTGCACGAGCTGAAACAATAGAACAAGCGCGTGAATGGGCGGCTGAAACAGCGTCTAAAGTGTCGGTAAATCAAAATAGCTAACTCATTTTTGTGGACCAAGAATACATGATCAATACTTCCCCTTTATCAAATTATGTTTCCAGCAATCACGACATTCAAGCTATAAATGCATGGCGTACAGATGTTGAAATTCAGCTACATACTGCATTTGATCAAGGGGTACCGATTCGTGAAATTATTTTGGCCCGCTCAAATTTAATCGATGAGGCTTTAATTTTTTTATGGTCTCATTTTCAGCTGAATCAAAGTAATTTAGGTCTGTTTGCTGTCGGTGGTTATGGCCGACGTGAAATGTTGCCCTATTCAGACGTTGACATCATGATCCTGTCTGAAGAAGCACTTACTCCAGAACAAGAAACCACAGTATCTTCTTTTATTTCTTCTCTATGGGATGTCGGCAACTTTAAACCTGGCGTGAGTGTACGCACCATTCAACAATGCTTTGAACAAGCATTACATGACCTCACTGTTGCGACCACATTAATCGAAGCGCGTTTAATTACGGGCAATGAACATTTAATCAAATGGCCTCGTCGAGTCGTGTCACAAACATGGACTGATAAAACATTTTTCGATGCAAAAATGGAAGAACAAGCACGTCGCTATGCTCAACATAATCACACTGAAAGTAATTTAGAGCCTGACATTAAAAATGCGCCGGGTGGCATTCGTGATATCAATCAAATTGGCTGGATTGCGAAACGTCATTTTCGTGTCAATCGCATTTATGATTTGGTTCATCTGGGCTTTATTTCTGAGTTTGAGCTTTCTGTCCTTGAGGAAGCTGAAAACTTTCTTTGGGAAATTCGCACCTATTTACACCGATTAACCAAGCGTGATGAAAATCGTTTGTTGTTTGATTATCAACGTGATATAGCCGCAAAATTTGGCTATCAAAAAGTTGAAGGCGAACATATCAATTATCCGATTGAACAGTTCATGAAACGCTACTATCGAGCTGCTCAGCAAGTTTCAACCTTAAACGAAATGTTATTGGCTTACTTTAATGAGTCAGTCATTACCCCACGTTTGCCCAATTATGAAAGACAAATCGAAGAAATTAATGAAAATTTTAAAATGGTGGATGGGAAACTCGCAGTACAACACCATAAAATATTTTCTGAGAAACCCAGTGCTGTTTTAGAAATTTTCTATATTTTAGCCAACAGACCTGAAATTAATGGAATCCGTGCCCGAACATTACGTTTACTAAGCCTAGCTGCCAAACGTATCGACAAATCGTATCGAGACAATCCTGTTCATCAGGCCTTATTCATGGCGATCATCCGATCTCCGTATCGACTGTATGAGACCATGTTGGCCATGAAGCGTTATGGTGTACTGGGAAATTATATTCCTGCATTCGGTCAAATTATGGGCCTCATGCAATATGACTTATTCCATATTTATACTGTAGATGCGCATACGCTGCTTTTAATTCGAAATTTAAATCGTTTTAAAGAATCTGAATTTATTAAGGATTATCCTGTTGTAAGCTCAGTATTCCAACGCCTCGTACGTCGTGATATCGTTTTTCTTGCTGCATTATTCCATGATATTGCCAAAGGCCGTGGTGGCGATCACAGTGAGCTTGGCGCCGCTGATGCAATTAAATTTTGTCAGGCGCATGGTTTTACTGAACGAGAATGCAATTTAGTCGCTTGGTTAATTCAAAACCACTTACTCATGTCGATGACCGCACAGAAAAAAGATATTTCAGACCCAGATATTGTCAAAGACTTTGCTAAAAAAATGGGTGATATGGAGCATCTCGATTATCTGTATACATTAACTGTTGCGGATATCAATGCGACCAATCCAAAGCTTTGGAATACTTGGCGTTCATCGTTAATGCGTCAGCTGTATACGCATGCACGTGATGATATACGCACAGGTCTAGGTCGGCCCGTTGAATATCAACTGCTGATTGAAGACACTAAGTTTGCCGCTAGTGAAATTTTGGTGAATGACTTTGCATTGGATGTTGTCGAAACAGTATGGCAAGATTTAGGCGATGAATATTTTCTGAAAGAAACAGCCGATGAAGTCGCTTGGCATACCCGTGCCATTTTAGAACATGGCGATGATCCTGCACCGATTGTACTGATGCGAGCACATCGTAAATCAGCGCCAGATGCCGTACAAATATTTATTTATACTCGCGATCAACCTAACCTCTTCGCCACCACTGTTGCAGTCTTTGATCGGATGAATTTGGATGTTCAAGACGCGCGTATCATTACAGCGACTAAAGATTTCAGCTTAGATACCTATGTGGTGCTCGATCGCTTTGGAACATTAGTGACGGATGCTGAACGTGAAAATACGGTACGTGAAGCGCTCATCAATGCTTTAAGTGATTCAAATAATTATCCAGGTTTATTACAACGGATCATTCCACGTCAGTTACGTCATTTTGATATTGAAAATACCGTAGAAATCACACTCAATGAAGCCTTACAACAAAATATGGTCGAAATAGCGACGCTTGATCATCCTGGGCTACTGGCTAAAATTGGTGGATTGTTTATGATGCAAGGGCTTGATATTCATTCTGCTAAAATTGCAACATTAGGTGAGCGCGCAGAAGATATATTTTTTGTGACCAAAAAAAATAATCAACCGATGAGTCCGAGTGAAGCTCAAGAATTTGCAAGCTCACTCAAGGCTGCACTGGATGAGGCATCTCATCAAGTTTCTAACCACCATTAATTTATCGATTAATTTACATCGCACTTTATTACGACGGTAATTGTTTCATGAACTCAAGTTTAACTTTATTGCATCCCTATCCATTTGAAAAATTGAATCAACTTTTTAAGGATGTTCAACCACCTGCTGATTTACCTTTAATCGCCCTCTCCATTGGCGAACCTAAACATCCAGCACCCGAGTTCGTTAAACAATCCATTATTGATAATTTTAATCATTTATCGACCTACCCAAACAGCAAAGGTCTTTTGGAATTACGTCAGAGCATTGCTTCTTGGTTAACTCGACGTTTTAAATTGAATAAAATTAGTGCTGAAGATCATGTCCTTCCTGTTACGGGAACACGCGAAGGTATTTTTTCCTTTGTTCAGGCTTTGATTAATCGTGAAGATGCACCTTATGTGGTCATGCCAAATCCGTTTTATCAAATTTATGAAGGTGCAACATTACTTGCTGGCGCAACGCCTTATTTCATTAATTGCACTGAAGAAAATCAATACTTGGGTGATTTCGATGCTGTTCCTGCAGAAGTTTGGGAAAAAACAGCTTTATTATTTGTTTGCACACCTGGAAATCCGACGGGTGCTGTACTTTCTAAAGATCAATTAAAGAAACTAATTGCTCTTTCAGATCAATATAATTTTGTCATTGCTTCTGATGAATGCTATTCAGAGCTGTGGTTTGATGAAGCGCCTATAGGTTTACTCGAAGTCTGTGCGGAAATGGGAAGAGATGACTATAAAAATTGCATCGTATTTCATTCACTTTCAAAACGTTCAAATTTACCCGGAATGAGATCTGGATTTGTAGCAGGCGATGCAAATTTATTAAAACCTTACTTAAAATTCCGCACTTATCACGGTGCAGCAATGCCTGTACAACATCAAATTGCTTCACTTGCAGCATGGAATGATGAAGAGCATGTTGAAGAAAACCGTAAGCAATATCGTGCTAAATTCGAGTTATTCCAAAAAGAACTCGGCCATATACTGCCACTTAAAAAACCTGATGCAGGTTTTTATTACTGGCTAAAAGTTGATAATGATGAGGTTTTTGCAAAACTTCTCATGGAAGAAGCTCACATCAAAGTCCTTCCTGGGCGCTATTTATCTCGCGATACTGCAGATGGTAACCCGGGTGAAAATCATGTTCGTTTAGCTTTGGTTGCTGACTTAGAACAATGCAAACAAGTGATTGAACGATTAAAACGAATTTTATAATTCAGCTTAATTCATTAAAAAATCCACGTATAAACGTGGATTTTTTTAGAGCGATGAGGGTTAAAAAATAAATTATATTGAAGCCAAAATTTCTTTTAAGGTTTCACTAGGATGCGCTGATTGGGTAATCGGACGACCAATCACCAAATGCGTAGCGCCATCTAAAATGGCTTGCTTAGGCGTCACAATACGTTTCTGATCATCTGCATTCGCACCAGCAGGTCGAATACCCGGAGTGACTAAAGCAAATTCTTGACCCAAAGTTTCACGTAACATTTTTGCTTCTTGCGCAGAACAAACTACGCCATCCAGTCCACTCTCTTGTGTCAGCATCGCTAAACGTTTTACATGCTCAAAAGGTTCCACATCCAAACCTAAATCTTTCAAATCTTCACGACCCATTGAGGTCAGAACCGTCACAGCAATTAATTGCGTTTCATAATTACCAGCTTTCAAACGCTCTACACAGGTTTCCATCATTTTACGACCACCAGAAGCATGAACGTTGACCATCCATACGCCCATATCTGCCGCGGCACAGACTGCTTGTGCTGTGGTATTTGGAATATCGTGAAATTTTAGATCCAGAAAGACCTCAAAACCGAGAGCATGCAAAGCTTTTACAACTGAAGGACCTTCATGGGTAAAAATTTCTTTACCTACTTTTAATCGACAGAGTGATGGATCAAGTTGTTCAGCAATCGTTAATGCTTCTTTTTGGCTTTTCGCATCCAAGGCAACAATGATACTCATGGGTCTTCTTTCCATCACACAAAAGTTGCGTAATTATAGAGATCTTTAGCACGACCTGCAAAACATAGTTATCAATAAACTAGACTAAGCCAATATTTTTATTCAAATAAAAAAAATCCCTTCATTGCGAACAATGAAGGGATTTTGGAAGAACTCATCCTATAAAGGACGTGTATGACTGTCTTCCGCTTGAATATCTAATATCGTTTTTTCATGACGCACGCTTGCAGCAGCTTCAGCAGCAGCAAGTTGAGCACTCTGAATTTGTTCCTTACGGAGATGTTCAATGTCTTTACGTAAGCGTCTAATTTCCCAATTGTTTTGAAAAACACGGAAGATTTGAACACCTATGAGTAATCCTAGGACAATACCGATGACTAAGGTTAATAACAACAATAACCCTAGACGCATAGCAGGAACTTGAGTAAACCATAAGTCTACAGGCAATTCAGTACCATTGATTAATACCAATGCCAGAGAATATACAAATACTGCTACTAAAAGTAGCCCTAAGATAAAACGCATAAACACCTCATATTATTATTTATTTGCAGTTTCGTTTACAGCATCACGTAGTGCTTTACCAGGTTTAAAGTGAGGCACTGCCTTAGCAGCTACTTCTACAGATTTACCTGTTTTTGGGTTACGACCTACTCGTGGATCACGGTGATGTAAGGCGAAACTACCAAAACCACGTATTTCTATACGGCTATCAGAAGATAATGATGCAATCATTTGATCAATCATAATCTTAACAGCTTCTTCAACAAGTGGTTCAGCTAAATGCGGATTCTTAATAGAAATACGCTCTATTAAGTCAGACTTATTAAGTGCTTCAGTAGTCATCTGCGACCTCTTTAATTATCAAGCTACTTGGTAGATAGGCTGATAATAACCTGTTTAAATACAAAACGGTAGCGTAATAAGTTAATACTACGCTACCGTTTACAGTATTTGTGTAAAAAGTATTAGTTAAATTACATTAACAATACATTCACACAGAGATCTTAGCTACCCATTTGAGCTTTGATCAAATCACCAATAGTCTTAGGACCATTTTCAGAAGCTGGAGCTGCAACTTTTAAGTTAGCAACTGCTTCTTTTTCTTCAGCTTCGTCTTTCGCTTTGATCGACAAGTTGATAGCACGTGACTTACGGTCAACGTTGATGATTTTAGCTTCTACTTCTTGACCAACTTCCAAGAATTTAGTTGCATCTTCAACGCGATCGCGGTTGATTTCAGAAGCTTTCAAAGATGCTTCTACTTCGTCAGCCAATTTAATCGTTGCGCCTTTAGCATCAACTGCAGTCACAGTACCTTTAACCAATGCACCACGTTCATTCGTTGCCAAGAAGTCATTGAATGGATCGTTGTTCATTTGTTTGATACCAAGGCTGATACG
>JAHLFF010000297.1 GCA_018883945.1 Candidatus Acinetobacter avistercoris | reverse complement strand
AGCGCGGAGTTTTCCAAGTCAGGTGAATGAGATCCATGCACGCATGGCAGTCTTGAATAAATTCACAGAATTAGGTCGCCCTCATACCCAAGTTGTCTCTTAAATTTGAGTAGCTTAAGGGAACTCAGCCTCTCAAACCTTTATGCAACAAAGCCTATAAGTGGCGGGAGAGGAATGAAGAACAGGACTTGATTATTGTAGATCAAATTTCTGTACTCGGTTTTCTCACAGATAAAGATCGGTCACATAAGGTGGCTGAATGGGCGTATGCGCAGGGGAAAGAAAATGGGTACGGCTTTTGGAACTTATAAATCTAAGAATTAGTCAAAGAGTAGAATATTAGAATTTTCTTTTACCCATTAGTAGAATTTTATCTTTATTGTTGTTAGCTTAGTATTTGATAAATAAAATTTTAGTTAGAGGGTTCCATGAAGTTCAATGAAGATGCTCGTGTAAAAATTCCAACAATTCTTCATTTAACAAGGCTTGGTTATAAGTACCTTTCTTTAAAAGAACATACATGGGACATGGAATCTAACATTTTCCCTGAGATCTTCATTGAATCAATCAATAGAATAAATCCATCCTTTGAAAAAGATGATATTCAAAGAGAATTGCAAGATCTAAAGCTAACTCTAGATAACGATGATTTAGGAAAAGTATTTTTTAGTAAGTTAGTCAATCGATCAGGAATCAAGTTAATTGATTTTGAAAATATAAATAACAACACTTTCAATGTTGTTACAGAGCTTACTTGTCAAAACGGAGATGATGAATTCCGTCCTGATATTACGATCCTAGTCAATGGTATGCCTTTAGTCTTCATTGAGGTGAAGAAACCAAATAATAAAGATGGTGTCTTAGCAGAAAGAGACCGAATAAATAAGCGGTTCCAAAACTCTAAATTTAAAAGATTTATCAACATTACTCAGTTCATGATCTTCTCAAACAATATGGAATACGATGATGAGGCTATTCAGCCAATCATGGGAGCTTTTTATGCCACTCCGTCGTATCACAAGCCAAGTTTTAATTATTTCCGAGAAGAAGAAATTTTTAATCTCACTCATTTATTGAGTCCTTTAGCTGAATCAGAAGAAATTCGTATTCTTAAAGACAATAATTTTGAGGTGATTAGAAATAGCCCTGAATTTATTACCAATAAAGATCCTAATAGACCGACCAACCGAATTTGTACTTCGTTGCTAAGTCGAGAGCGTTTAGCATTTATGTTACGTTATTCAATTGCTTATGTGGAAACAGAAAATGGTGTGCAAAAACATATCATGCGCTATCCACAACTGTTTGCAACTAAGGCAATTGAAAGAAAATTAGATGAAGGTATCCGTAAAGGAATTATTTGGCATACTCAAGGTAGTGGTAAAACTGCATTAACGTACTATAACGTCAAATTCTTGACGGATTATTATCAAAGAAAGAATGTAATTCCTAAATTTTATTTTATTGTGGATCGACTTGATCTACTACAGCAAGCACAGAGTGAATTTGCTAGTCGTGGACTAGTCGTACATACGATTAACTCTAGAGATGAATTTACCAAAGATATTAAGGCAACTAAAGTTATTCACAATAACAGTGGGAAACCAGAAATCACTGTAATTAATATTCAGAAGTTTGCAGATGATCCAACGATTGTGTCTACTAAAGATTACAATGTTGATATACAACGTGTTTACTTCTTAGATGAGGTACATCGTAGCTATAATCCTAAGGGCAGTTTTCTTGCTAATTTAGATGTATCAGATCGCAATGCAATCAAAATTGGTCTTACAGGGACTCCGCTATTAGGAAAAGGCTACAATTCAAGATCTCTATTTGGAGATTACATCCATAAGTATTATTACAATGCTTCGATTGCTGATGGCTATACATTACGTTTGATCCGAGAAGATATCCAAACCAACTATAAAATTGCTTTACAAGAGGCATTAGCGCAAGCAGAAGTTAAGCAGGGAGATGTCGATAAAAAAATTATCTATGCGCATCCAACTTTTGTAGAACCAATGCTGGATTACATTGTTCAAGATTTTGAGAATAGTCGTGGAGCTTGTAATGATTCGACTATAGGTGGAATGGTCATCTGTGATAGCTCAGAGCAAGCGAAACAGATGTTTGAGATTTTTAATGCAAAATATAAAAAAGATAATGATGTCACCAAGACAGATACATCTTATACCGAGCATTTAAAGGAAAAAAACAAAGTTAAATCTGCTGCACTAATTTTGCATGATGTGGGTAATAAACAAGAGCGTAAAGATTGGATTGATGCTTTTAAAGCAGGAAAAATTGATTTTCTCTTTGTGTATAACATGTTGCTAACAGGTTTTGATGCTCCTCGATTAAAGAAGCTCTATATTGGTCGTGTGATTCGAGAGCATAACTTGCTTCAAGCATTAACTCGTGTGAACCGTACCTACAAGGATTTTAGGTATGGTTACGTTGTTGACTTCGCAGATATTCGAAAAGAATTTGATGCAACAAACAAAGCCTATTTTGAGGAGTTGCAAGCGGAGTTAGGTGATGAGATGGATAGCTACTCTCATCTTTTCAAATCTAAAGAAGAAATTGATCAGGAAATTAATCAATTAAAAGATGTGTTATTCCGTTTTGATACGGACAACATGGAACATTTCTCAGAGCAAATCCAACAAATTGCTGACCGTAAAAAAGTATTGGAACTTAAGAAAAGCTTAGCTGATGCAAAAAGCTTATATAACCTCATGCGTTTACAAGGGGAATATGAACAACTGAGTTCTTTAGATTTTACAAAGATCAATATCATGTTCCGAGAAACAAGCAATCATTTAGATATGCTGAATTTAAAAGAAAGTATTGAAAGTGGTGAGGACACTACAAATTTACTTAATTTAGCTCTTGAAGATGTGATTTTTAAATTTAAGAAAATTGCGGAAGAAGAATTAGTTCTAGCAGATCAACTCAAAGATACGTTGCGTAAAACAAGAGAGGCTCTAGCGAGTAATTTTGACCAGCAAGATGAGAAATTTATCAGCTTAAAAGAGGAACTCGAACGCCTATTCAAAAAGAAGAAATTGAGCGAAGTAACCCAGCAAGAGATGGTCGCTAATATTGGTACGTTGCAACAAATTCATGAGCGAATAAAAGAATTGAATCGTATTAATAAGCAACTTAGTGATAAATACAAAGGGGACATTAAGTTCACACGTGTGCATAAAAGACTGCATGAACAAGGAGATATTTCGCAGTCTGAAAGACAGATTTATGAAGCTTTGATTGGACTCAAACAAGATGCAGATGAGCGTGTTTTAGATAGTGAAAATGTATTAGATAATGAAGCATACTTTGCTCGAGTGATGATGCCAAATATCATCAAGCGTTTTAAAAACGAACAGAACATTGCATTAAATCCAACGACAACACGGTATATTAACCAGCTTGTGGTAAATGAGTACCTCAAAGAGTTCAATGGTGGTTCAGGGCAATGGTAGAAATTCAGTTTCAGCAAAAAGTTAGAGAGCTTATTGATGGTTTAAAAGCTATCTGTGCTAACTATGGGCTTGGTAATGATGGTAATGAATTTAAAATTATTACGCAGGCTTTTTTATATAAATTTCTGAATGATAAATTTGCTTATGAAGCTAAAAAGGTCGAACCGAGTTTAGCTCAAGCTGAAAAATGGGAAGATGTGCTCTCTAAAATGTCGGATGATGAGTTAGAGATGCTTGCATTACAGATGCCAGCGGATACAGCGATTCTTAAACCTCAACACTTTATTAGCCACCTATTTAGTCAACAAAATGAACCTGATTTTTCGAAACTTTTTGATGATACTTTAAGAGATATTTCTATTCAGAATAATGAGATTTTTGCAGTACAAACGGATGGTGGTGCAAAAATTAAGTTGTTTGATGAACTTAGTCAGTTTATTAGTGATCCTTCTAAACGCGATGAGTTTTGCAAAGCGATCATTAATGAGTTAGTAGAGTTTAGTTTTGAGCGTATTTTTGATCAGAAGTTCGATTTTTATGCTTCTATCTTTGAATATTTGGTTAAAGATTATAACTCAAATAGTGGTGGCAAATATGCTGAATATTATACGCCACATGCAGTCGCACGTATCATGGCTGAAATTCTTGTTCCTAAGGATCAGCAAGGACAAGTCAAAAACGTGACATGTTATGATCCAGCGGCCGGATCAGGCACACTGTTAATGAATGTGGCGCATGTTATTGGTGAAACTCGCTGTGCTATATATACACAAGATATTTCTCAGAAGTCTTCTAACTTACTACGTTTAAACTTAATTCTGAATAACTTAGTACATTCCATCCCTAATGTTGTTCAAGGTAATACAATGCTTCATCCTTACCATACTGAAGGTAAGGATCTTAAGAAATTTGATTATATTGTTTCGAATCCTCCATTCAAGTTAGATTTTAGTGATTTTAGAAATGATTTAGATACTCAAAACAATAAAGATCGGTTTTTTGCAGGTATACCTAAGATTAAGGCAAAAGATAAAGACAAGATGGAAATTTATCAATTGTTCTTACAACATATTATTTATTCTTTAAAAACTGATGGAAAGGCAGCAGTTGTTTTACCAACGGGGTTTATTACTGCTCAGACTGGTATTGATTATAAAATTAGAAAATATTTAGTCGAAAATAAAATGCTATTAGGGGTGGTTTCAATGCCATCCAATATATTTGCAACCACTGGGACAAATGTATCTATTCTCTTTATTGATGCTAATAATAAGGATGAAGTGATATTGATTGATGCATCTAATTTAGGTGATAAAATTAAAGATGGGAAAAATCAGAGAACTATTCTCAGTGCTTTAGAAGAAAATACAATAATAGAAGTTTTTAATAAAAAGGAAATTAAAGAAAGCTTTTCAGTGTTGCTAAGTCATGAGGATATTAAAGCTAAAAATTATAGTTTAAGTGCTGGTCAATATTTTGAAGTTAAGCATGAATTTAGTGAAATTACCTCTGAAGAATTTAGCAGAGAAATTAATAGTATTAAAAAAGAATTAAATGAATTATTTTTAAATTCTAACTCAATGCAAAAAGAATTATTCAAAGGATTGGAGGCATTGAGTTATGAATAAAATAGAATTAGTTAGTTTTTATGATACTAATATAAAATTTATAGATGGAGATAGAGGGGAGAACTATCCTAAAAGAAATGAGCTTAAACCACAAGGTGATTGTTTGTTTTTAAACACTGGGAACGTTACAAAAAGTGGATTCGATTTTTCTGAAACACAATTCATTAGCTCAGTTAAAGACGATCAGTTAAGAAATGGTAAAGTTTCTAAAAATGATATAGTTATGACTACAAGAGGTACAGTGGGTAATGTTGCTTTTGTAGATGAAAACGTACCTTTCTCTTCGATAAGAATTAATTCAGGTATGGTTATTATTCGTTGTGAAGAAAAATATTCTCCATATTTTTTATATTCATTTTTTAGATCAAACCTTTTTAAACAACAATGTTTAAATCAAGGATCAGGAAGTGCTCAACCACAGTTACCCATATCTACTCTTAAAAGTATTAAGTTTCCTAATTTCGAACTTAAACAACAGGTAAAGATAGCTAAGATTATTAAAAATATAGATGAATATATTTTAATTAATAACAAGATATCAAAATTGTTAAATACATTAATTCAAAAAATATTTAATTTTTGGTTTGTTGATTATAATTTTCCTAATGATTTAGGGAAACCTTTCAAATTGTCTCAAGGGAAAATTATTTATGATGAAATAATGAAGAGATATATCCCAGAAAATTGGAAAATTGAGACATTAAATAATATAGCAGAAATTGTTGGAGGTGCTACCCCTTCTACAAAGGATTCAAGTAACTTTACAACTAATGGTATTCCTTGGATAACTCCGAATGATTTATCTAATAATAAAAATAATATTTATATATCTAAAGGAGCAACGGATATTACAGAGAAAGGGTTTAAGAGTGCATCACTAAAAATGTATCCGAAAAATACTGTTCTTTTAAGTTCTCGAGCTCCTATTGGATATATGGCAATAGCAGATAATGAGGTCACTACTAATCAAGGTTTCAAATCATTTGTACCTTCTAAAGGATATTCTTGCTACTTTATCTTTTGCATTATAAATAGCAATTTAAATGTAATTAAGCAGTCAGCATCGGGTTCAACATTTAAAGAAATTTCAGGGAGTGTATTAAAATCCATTCGTGTTGTATTACCACCTCGTACGTTAGTTGAAAAATTTGATGTAATTGTTGCTCCCATGTTTAAAAAACAGAATTTTTTAGAAGAACAGAACCAGCGACTAGAAAGACTAAGAGATTGGATTTTACCTATGTTAATGACTGGTCAGATTTCTATTCGAGATGCTGAAGAGCATATAGGTAAAACTTTTGAGCAAAACGAATAAAGTTTTAATGCGTCAGGTTATGTCACTTTAACCTGTAGAAGTGGGTGAAAATCAAGCATAATAGATTCTAGTCATGAGATGGAGGCATAGCATGAAACATATACTTCATATAGTTTTAACAGCTATTTCCATCGCATTAGCAGGATTGATTTTCCTTATCTCTCATGAAGAGAATGTTTGGTTACATTGGGATTGGGTCAAGTACCTGATCTCATTTCTAACAAGTCTTGAAATCATTACATTTACTGAAGAATTTCTAACTGAGTCAGTTACATATGTTGCTTATGTGATTTATCTTATAGCTTTGCTTGTTCTTTCATTTTTTTCGATTAAATTTAGTCTTAAGTATTTAGATCAAGATGTTATAGAGAGAGAAAAAGTAAAAGAATTTGAGCAAGCGAATGATTTTTATCTTCCAATTTATTTAGGTTATGCATTTGTTGCTATTAGTCTACCTACATTGAAGTCATTCCTTCTTTTCTTTGTATTGATGCTAATCGTACTTGCTAGAACTCGATTTTTTTACTTTAATCCAATATTTTTAGTATTGGGATATAAGTTTTATTTTATAAAACAGATAGATGATTCAAAGATTTTAGTTATTTCTAAGAAAGAAATAAAAACTGTTGATGAGCTTTTTGAAGATAGCATTGGTGATATAGGGGATAATATTGCCCTGACTAGAATAAATGATTATACGTTCTTAATTTTAGAGTAAGGAGGGGGAATGAATTTTTTATACTCAAGAAACAATAGAAAATTCCACACAGTACTATCAGGATCGAAGTGTCCTGATTTTTTTACATCAACGGACCCTACTCAGCTCACAAAAGTTACTTATTCATCAACTGCTGTGTTACAGCCAGATGAGTGGTTTGAAGTCGATCTTAACACTTTACCGAATGTAAGCGATCCTTTAGAAAAGTTAAGTAGACAGGTTAATAATAGCTTGCCAACAATTTCTAGAATTCAATATAAAGATATCTTATATATTGTTTTTAAGAAATCTAACGAAGACTATTTTTACCTTCAGAAGATTTTACCTAGTGCAAAAGTCTATGGTAAGCAATTGGTTTCGTTCTCAAGTCAACCTGATTTAATTGAGCAACCAATTGTAATTGTTGCAGAAGTTCCAGATGCTATTTATGAAATTAGTACTAAAAAATTAATTTTTAAAAAATTAGATTTTTTAGAGTCAATATTTACGGGATTGAACACTCTATTTAGAACTGCGACTACAGCAGAAGTTACCCAGTTTTTCCAATTAGGTGGGTTATTAGCAATCGATCCATTATATACAGTCGACAAAGTAGGGATTCCAAATCGAAAGAATATTGCGAAAGCATTAGATATATATAATTCATATACTCCTCAGATTCAGCAAAGTTTACATGCTTATATCCAAACGCTTGGTTTACCTGCTGATGCAAATGGTAAGTACATTATTACAGACGAGCAGTCTTTAAAGAATTTTGCATATGCTATTCAAGAGCGGTTTTATACAACACAAGCATCAATGCAAGATCGTTTAGCACAAGCTTATGTGCAAATATGATTGAATTTAATTGTCAAAAGTGAATAGGCTGTGCGTTACGCACAGCCTATTCACTTTAAATATAATTGGGTAAAAAGGGATAAAAAATTTCATTTTATCTATTTTTAGGTGTCTGTTTAAAAATAAATTTTATGCGGAGTTAAACTGCCACCATCTCAGTACGCCCATTGTGTATGTTTTCGACCATAAAAGAGCTTTGTTGCACATAGATTTAAATATTAAAGCACTTTGAGCCAGTTAAATTTAAGTGACAACTTGGGTATGAGGTCTGCCTAATTCTGTAAATCTGTTGAGGACGGCTAAAGTTACAAGCACAGAGTCTATCTCCTAATAGTTTTAACAATACATCTTGGTTTCAATGTAAACTGCGTTAATAATATCCAATTAGTTGCGGGAGAGATTTTGCATAAAGGTTTCTTCATTTGGAAATTATATTGCTGAAGATGCATTTAAGAACAATTTTTTGCAACAAAGCTTATTTCATTTTTTAAATGTCATCTTACTTAAATATCTGCGGTGTATGGTTCAGCCATCTTTAGATGGGTTGATGCAATGCTCGGTTCTCTTGAAAAATTCCAATTAAAAACAATCAGTGTGGCATATATAAGTTTGAGTGCTTTATTTCTCTCCGCTTGTCAAAGTAGTGATTTAATGCAAGCTCAACCAACTCATACAGTACAACTACTCAAACAACAAAAAGTCCAACAACCGAAACGTGTAGTGTTTTTCTTGGGTGATGGAATGGGCATGACCACACTTACCGCTTCCCGCATTTATGCTGTCGGTGAAGATGGTCAGATAGCAATTGATCGGTTACCTGAGTCTGCCTTTGTTCGTACCTTTTCTGAAGATGCGCAAGTCACTGACAGTGCACCTTCGATGGGTGCTTATATGACAGGTGTCAAGATGAAAAACGAGGTGATCTCGATGCAGACAGGGACAATTGCAGTTGAACCTGATTCAGCAGGGAATAACCAGTGCGCGACTAACCCACAAAACAAAAATAAGCAAAACACACAGACTTTACTTGAATTGGCCAAAGTAAAAGGTTGGGGGACAGGGGTTGTGACCACGACGCGAATCACGCATGCCACACCTGCATCAACTTATGCGCATATTTGTCACCGTGATGCTGAAAATGACATTGCATCACAATTGGTACCAAGCTCTAGAGGGGATATCTATCAGCACTATAACCCAAAACTCAAAGATGGGGTCGATGTGGTTTTGGGTGGCGGCAAGCGTCAATTTTTGCCTAAAGGTGCAGGCGGAGAGCGTACCGATGGGCGCAATCTAATTACCGAGATGCAGAAGGCAGGCTACCGTGTGGTTTTTGATGAAAACCAACTCTCCCAAGTGCAACTGGCGAAAAATGAAAAATTATTGGGCTTATTTAATAATAGCCATTTAAATTATGACTTAGATCGAACCAAGAAAAATTTAACAGAACCGAGTCTCAAGCAAATGACGCTGTCTGCTTTAGACATTCTGACGCAGAATAAAAAAGGCTTTTTCCTGATGGTGGAGGGTGGGCGTATAGATCATGCGCTACATGACACCAATGCCAAACGTGCTTTACAAGACACGATAGCTTTAAATGATGCTTTAGAAGCAACTATTCAAAAACTTAAACAAAGTGATCCTGAACTTAAGAATACACTGATTGTAATCACAGCAGATCATGATCACACTCTGGTTTTAAATGGTTATGCCAAGCGCACAGGAAAATATATCGAAGGTAAGGAAACCAGTGTGCTCGGTCTGGTGAAAAATTATGACCAAGCAGGCATTGCTCAAGATATTCATGGTCAACCTTATCCGATTATCGGTTTTGGTACTGGCAAAAAACGCCCTACTCAAAACCGTATGGATGACTTGGTACTGAACTTAAAAGACAGTGATGTCTGTCATCCAGTACAAGGGCCAAAGGCACCACAAGGCGAAAAATATAGCTTCACTTATCCTTTGGCTGAAACTGGTTGGTGTACAGGCACTGCTGCGGATGATTTCCAACAAGAAGCTGTGATTCAAACGGGCTATAAAGATAAAGA
>JAHLFF010000040.1 GCA_018883945.1 Candidatus Acinetobacter avistercoris | reverse complement strand
GAATATGACGATGCAGAATGGAAGTTGATGCAATTTAAACGTCGCCATTATTTATAAATTATTTTTTATTTTATGTGTTGTAAAAAAGTGGCTTAATCGCCACTTTTTTATATGTCTAAGTTTATGAATGTTTTTTAAGAGGATTAAAGATAATAGCTGGTTGTGGTCATTAATTTAGACATAGCAGTCATGGTGATTTTAACGGATACAGGTAAATCTACACCGCCTGCATTTAATGCTGTATCTCTGTGCTGCAATTCATCTTCATTCATTTGCAGCAGTATGTTCCGAGAGCGCTGATCTTGCTCAGGTAACTGACTGAGATGTTGTTGTAAATGCATACTCACTTGGCGTTCAGTCTCTGCAACAAAGCCTAAACTGTATTTATCACCCGCAATACCTGCAATCGCACCCATACCAAACGACAAACCGTACCAAACTGGGTTAAGTAGACTGGTGTGGCTATCCAACTCTTTTAAACGGTCTTCACACCATGCTAAATGGTCTTGCTCTTCCATCGCAGCATGTTCCATTTCACGACGTACATTGGGTAGTTTGGCAGTCAACGCTTGACCATGATAAAGCGCTTGAGCACAAACCTCGCCAGTATGATTGACACGCATCAGTCCAGCAACATGACGTGCTTCACTTACACCCAATTGAGTTTCAGCGTTTTGAGCAGGATTTTCACGTTGTGCAGAGGTCGTCCCTGGCACCAAACTACGCAAAGCTTGGTCAAAAGAGTGAATGATTTTGTCTAAGCCGGTATATTGACGCATGAGCTTAATCCTCTAAAGCAATTCGGTTATTTTTAAGCATTGGTTTCAGTCTTAGCAAGAGCCAAGTGGTGAATAGAGCACTCAAAATCGCAGTGATGCTAAACAGTATTTTAATATCAATTTCTAAAATACTTAAGATGATAATTGAGAATATGGCAGAAGACACCATGAATACCGCATTCAAAATGTTATTTGCGGCAACCACTCGAGCACGATGTGAGCGAGGTGAGTACGCTTGCATCATGGCATACATTGGAACGATATAAAAACCGCCACTAATGCCCAGTAAGGTTACAGCAACCATGACGTGATAGTAACTCATACCCGAACTGAACATCTGCGCGATGCCGATAAAATCACCACTACGTTCAGGAACAAAGGCTAAGCTTCCCGCTAAATAAAAAGCGAAAACGGTTAAGCCTATCGCACCAATGGGGACCATTTTAATATTTACTTCAGCACCACCAATTTTACGACACAGCAGAGAACCAGCACCAATACCCACGGAGAACAATGTAAGTAATAAACTCACCACATTTTCATTACCATGCAGATTTTGTTGGGTCAGCTGGGGTATTTGAGTCAGATAGGTTGCACCATAGAACCAGTACCAAGAGTTTCCAAGCAAAATTGTGAAAATCAACGGTAAGCTTTTTGCATATTTTAGCGTTTGGACACTGGTTCTAAAAAAATTCCAATCGACTTCCACGTCATTTTTTGGAACTTTTTGAATCAGTATAAAACGACTACAGGTATAACCAATGAGGGCAATACCGAGCACAGTTAAGCTGATCCACAGCAAGTTGCCTTCAGAACTTGAAATGACAACACCACCCAAAATCATACCGATAAGGATTGCCATGGATGTGCCCGATTGAAATAGGGCATTACCAGACATGAGCTCATTGGGTTTTAATATTTCAGGTAAAATGGCGTATTTGATTGGACCGAAAAAAGTGCTGTGTGTGCCCATTAAAAATAAAGCGAATAAAAGTAACCACAAACTTCCCAACAAAAAGCCTGCAGTCCCGATCAACATAATGATAATTTCAAGTAATTTGATATTACGAACGAGAAAAGAACGTTCGTATTTGTCGGCAATCTGTCCCGCCGTAGCAGAAAAAATGAAGTAAGGTAAAATAAATAACAGTGCTGCTAAATTATTTAATGTACTAATAGAGGCTGTTTGTTGTTGAATCCAGCCATAAGTAATCACTAAAAGTAGAGATTGCTTAAAAACATTGTCGTTGAGTGCCCCAAAAAACTGGGTTAGGAACATCGGCAAAAAACGACGTGTACCTAATAAGTGCTCATTTTTTTCCATTGTAGGCATGCTTCATTAAAATTTATTAAGAAATGTGATCAACTGGCAACAATATCTGAAATTCATGTATCATACTTTTAACCCAAAAAAGATCTGAAAATACCAGAAGCTTGAACATTAAGATCCTTTGAAAAAGCTCGGTGTTTTCAACTTAAATAAAAAGTGTTTAGAGCGCAGTATGTCAGAAAAAAATCAGTTTAAAAAATCAGTGCTCGCACATTGTATGCATAGTATATTTAACACAAATGATATCAATAAATTGTTGTATGCGAGTGTCTTTTTAAGTGTATTTAATTCGCCTTTACTTTATGCGGCTGAGAAGGTTGATACAAGTTCAGCTGTGATTAAGCCATCAAACACAGAAAATGATATAAAGCAAAATAAACAAGCACTTGAGGCGGCAGCAAAACAGCAAGGCTTAGCACCCTCTAAAATTGAACAATTGGATGAAAAGCTCAACACTTTAAACGATGAGCAAGAGTTTAATAGTTTAGAAATGCTACAAAATCAGGAAAATGCAATTGATGAAAAAGCATTTATACCGATCGAATTTGAAGATTTAGAAGATCTTCCAGTTCAAAACGTCAATAACTCAATGGCGAATGAAATTTTACAAGTCGCAGAAGAGGCTAAAGTTGAAGCGCAAAATTTTCGTTCTGGGGTGAGTAAAGCACCAGCAATAGAAGTGCTTCAAACCACTGGCAGCGATCTGAAAGAAATTACTCAAGCACCGATTAATATTGATGCATTGATGAAGAGTATCGAAGAAGACAGCAAAATTGTGGTACAAGAAAACGAAGCTGGCCGTTCTCTCGCAAGTCAGAATATTGAACAACAAGAAGAAGTTAAAAAGCAGAATGTATTCAAACGTATTTTTTATAAAATACGTCCACCACGAACCAATCAAGTTGATAAAATTCCTCGAATCACGGCTCAAGTTGAGGGTGCGCCTAAAATTTTAGCCGATAACATTAAAGCTAAACTGTCCGCTTTTACGTCAGAGTCATTTTCTGATTATAACGCGGCATTGCCCCAGCTAAGAACATTAGCTCAGCAAGCTGCGCAGGCTGTCGGTTATTATGATGCTGAATTTAAGTTTGAAAAAGCATCAGCGAATCAAGTGCGTGTATTAGTTACGCCGAATAAGCCAGTCTTGGTTCGTGAACAAAATATTGAATTTTCTGGTGCAGGAAAAAATTTAGCACAATTCCAAGTGATTGGTGTCTTACCTGAATTGGAAGAAGGTGATGTGCTCAATCATGCAAAATATGAAGTCACCAAAAATCGTATTGCTGAGGCTGCCAGCAATAACGGATTCTTTGATTCATATTGGCGTATGCATGATGTGATGCTGGCTCGGCCACAAAATCTCGCGGATATTAACTTAAGCTATGAAACAGGTGAGCGCTATAAGTTAGGTGAAGTTGAATTTAGAATGAGTGATCCTAGCAAGCCATTACCTTTGCGCGAGGATATTCTAAGAACATTAGCACCTTGGAAAGCAGGTGCAGATTATACTGCGTGGCGTGTGAATCTATTGGCAAACAACCTGACTAACTCGCGGTATTTTAATTATACCTTGGTGGATGCGGTTAAACCTGATCCGATTATTAAACCTTTAGAATTAGCGCCAGACTTACAGCGTTTGGTGGATGAACAAAATATTCCAGAAAGTCAGTTTAGACCAGATCTGGCAAAAGAACCTGAGCTCAGTGCTGAAGTTGAATCACAGTCTGTTGCAGACGAAAATCAATTTGCAGGGGTGAAAGAGGGTAATGTTGATGCAAACTTAACTGAATCTGAGCGTAAAGCGAAAGAACGAGAAAAAGAAAATGATCGTTTGCAGACTCAAGCACGTGAAGAAAAAGTTATTCCTGTGATCGTGACCTTGAATGCGGATCGATTAAATACGATTGAAGCAGGTTTAGGTTATGGTACAGACACTGGTGTGCGCTTGCGTAGCCAATATCGCCGAGCAATTGTAAATGAGCACGGTCATTCTTTTGATGCCAATTTAGAGCTCTCACAAATTCGTCAGTCAATTGATGGCCGCTATAATGTGCCCTATAAACACCCATTAAATGACTATGTCAGTTTCGTCGGCGGTTATGAACGTGAAGATCGTGATAGTTTAGGGAATGGTTTAGATTTGGTGGTTGAATCTGCCGTTGCGGGTGTAGACCGAGTCATCAAAGGTGGGCGACGAGATTGGCAACATATCTTTGGCTTGCGCTATCGATTAGATCGAATGACAATCAAGGGTGAATTAGATCTAGATCTTAACGAAGATTTTAATATTGATGATATTCCAGACTCCTTTTTGGCTACTGGAAATACAGAACAGCAATCACTGTTGCTGGGTTATGATGCAACGAAAATCATCAGTGATCAACGAATAAATCCTACAAAAGGTTTTAAACAGAATTATAAAATTCAATTGGGTAGTAAGAGTTTATTGTCAGATGTGGATATGGCGATTACCAATGCAAATTGGAAAGCCATGTATTCTTTAGGTGAAAATAGTGATCATCAGTTTATTGGTGGTGCGAGTTTAGGTTATATCTTTACTGATAATTTTGAAAAAGTGCCCTACAATCTTAGATTCTTTGCTGGTGGTGATCAGAGCTTAAGAGGTTTTGATTATAAGAGTTTATCACCTACAGATTTTGGTTTTAAAATCGGCGGACAAGCCTTAGCTGTGGGTACAGTAGAATATAATTATCAATTTAAAGAGGGCTGGCGTGCGGCAGTCTTCTCTGATTTTGGTAATGCATATGATGAAAAATTTAGTAATCCTACTGAATATAGTCTAGGTTTAGGAATACGATGGAACTCCCCAATCGGTCCAATTCGATTAGATGTTGCGTCAGGAATTTCGGATCCTGGTAAACCCATCCGATTACATTTCTTTATAGGTTCACAACTTTAACTTAAACACTTGAATCGTCATTATTCTTAAAAATAAATAATTTTGGAAATTTTATGGCTGAAGTAGAACAGCAAGATCAACCAAAACCTGAGCCGCAGCAACCAAAACGACGCAGTATAGTGCGTAGCGTTTTGCTGCTCATTGTTTTTCTTTTGGTTTTTTTAATTGCTGCTTTAGCGGTCATGTTTTCAACAGATAAAGGAAGTAAGTTTTTATTGGATCGAGCGCTGTCTGCTCAACAAATGATTCATTACGAGTATGAGGGTGGAAATTTACTTAACGGCATTATTCTAAAAAATATTTTAGTCACGTTGACTGCGGTCGATGTAAAGATTGACCGTGCCAATGTGATTCTCGGTTGGCGTGCAGTTCTAAACAAGGAAATTCATTTAAATTACGCAGATATTCAAAATCTTCGCGTGATTAATAAATCTCCTCCGAGTGATGAGCCGTTTAAGTTCAACGAAATAAAACTACCTTTCGTTCTTAGAGTTGACGAAGCGACAATCGATAAACTGCAAATTCAGACAGCCACATCTGCTGTAGATTTTAATGATATCGTTTTAAATGATGCACTTTGGTCAGGTACAGAACTGAAATTTGAAAAAACCTCATTAGATATGGGCTATTTGTCGGTCCATAATGCTCAAGGTAAAATGCAATTTAATGGTAAATATCCATTAGATGCCACAGCGATTGTCAGATTACCTTCTCTCAAAAGTATTAATGTTGAAGATATTTATTTGCATGCGCGGGGATCTCTAGACACGATTCAAGCAGGTATTGCGACTCGAACACCAGATTTGCTCACGGGTTGGGCTGTGGTTCATCCTATGCGAGATGATGTGCCGATGAATGGCGCATTAATCTTCAAAGATTATAAATGGCCTTTATTGGTTGAACAAAAATTACATTCTGATAAAGGTCTAGCTAAATTTAGCGGAGATATTAAGCGTTTAAATTTTGATATCAATACAGATATTAGCGGTGAAAGTATTCCGAAAGGTCAATATACCGCATTAGCAAATACAGATTTAGTGAATCAGCTCAATATCAGTAACTTAAATGGTCAAATCATGCAAGGCGCAATTAATCTTGCAGGTTTAGTCAGCTGGCAGGATCATGTGCACTGGGATCTCAAAGGTCGTTTAGATAAAATAAGTCCGAAAGACGAAGTGATTCCGCAAGTTGTACGTGATTTTCTTCCGCCTAGTCTGGATGCCAATATTGCCTCAACTGGTTCCTTAAAAGATGGAATGCAGGTTGCTGCGGATCTTGATTTTGATCGTTATGAAACGTGGAAATTACAGCTTTCTCAAGCAGAACAAAGCCAAGCTGAACAGAAAAATAAAAAGCCAAATCCAATGTTAATGGATGTTTCATGGCGCAATATCGATCGCGCCGTTCCATATGTCGGTTGGTTAAGTAGTGATTCAGGTCAAGTTAAAATGGCTTTGGTTGAGGGACAGCAAAACATCGAAGTCTCAACTGCTGTTCGCGCCAATGAAAAAACAACATTACCTGCAGGTCAATATGTTGCTCAGTTAGATTTAAAAGGCAATGATTTACATGTTCCTTCGTTCCGTTATTCTGCTGAAAAAGGATCTTTATCAGGAAGTGCCGTTGTAGAGTTACCAGATGAAAAGCGTCAATTGAAATGGCAAGCATTACTCAATGCTCAAGATTTTAATCCACAAACGATTTCGACTGCTGCGCCGATTAATCTATTAAATGGTGCAATAAAAGCGAATGGTTTTGCTCGACCAAATCAACAAATTATTCAGCTCGATTCAGTAAATCTGATCGGACGTCTTGCGAACCAAACTCAATCCGAAACTGTCAAACTGACAGGGAAGAGTACAGCTGCATTATTATTTAATGATGAAAAAGCAGGTGGAGGCTTTAAAGGATTTGCTGTTAATTATGATGGTCATTTAAATGCAAGCCAAATTTCACAAAGTGAAGGTCAATTAAAAATCCGTGTCGCAGGTACGCCACAACGTATTCAAATTTCAGAATTTAGCCACAATGGCACAGCAGGTAAAATTACAGCTAATGGATTGGTAAACCTGAATAATGGATTTGGCTGGGACTTGGATGCATCATTGATCCGCTTTAAACCGCAATACTTTATATCGAGTGTGCGCGGTGAAATTTCAGGAAATGTGAAGACCCAAGGTGTATGGTCTGATCAACTAAAAAAAATAAATGTTGAGCGTTTAAATCTTGCTGGCAAAATTAACAATAAGACACTTCGTGCAAAAGGGAATTTAGCTGTACTGCTTAATTCAAATCAAAAAGGATTTTTGCCTCAGCAGTTTGAAGCCAATAATCTATTTGTGACCTATGCACAAAATCAGTTACAGGCTTCAGGGAATGCACAAAATTTACGCGTAAAAATTAATGCACCTGCTTTATATGAGGTTTATCCAGGTTTACGTGGTAAAGCTCAAGGTTATGTGAATCTACAATCTCAACCTAGACTGTCTGCGACGGCCAATTTAGTCATCGATAATTTTGGCTTTAACGATGTGGTGAGTATTAAAAAACTTAGCTTGAAAGGTGAGTTGCCGACTTCTGAAACAGTTGCTTCCACGATGTCAGCAAGAATGGAAAATTTACGCAGTGGTACGCGTGAAGTTCAACATGGTGAGTTGGCGATATCAGGTACACGTAAAGCACATATTCTCAAGCTACAAGCATGGAATTATTATTCAAAATTTTATGTGCAACTTGCTGGTGGTTTTAACCAACAAAATGATTGGTTAGGGCAAATCCAAAAAGGTGTTTTTGATTCGGTACGTGTGTATTTGGAACAAAAGCAAAATGCTCCTGTCATCTACAATGCCGCTAAAACTGAAGTTTATGTCGGTCAACATTGTTGGGCGAGTCAACAAAGTCAGTTGTGTTTGGATGAACCTTCTCGGGTGAGTAAAACCAAAGGCAATGTTTCTTTTTTAAGTAAAAACTTAGATTTAGGGGATTTCGCTGCATTCATGCCAGAAGGGCTTGCCATTACAGGTAAATTGAATGGCTATGCAAAAGCTTCATGGGCACAAGGGACAAATCCTAAGATTGATGCACGTTTAGTGACGCAAAACGGAGTCATCGGTTTATCAGCTGTTGATCCTGATGATATTAGTTCAACCATGAACTATGACGAAGCGAGTGTAATTGCCAAGAGTGTCCCTGAAGGTTTATTACTGCGTGCAGATCTGAAAGCGCCCAATATCGGTACGGGTTATGCCAACGTGATTATTAACCCATTTGTCGCGTCAAAACCTATGCGTGGAGAAATTGCGTTTAATCAAGTGCAATTGAAAATTTTAAAGCCTTTTATCTCTGATGTGCGTAAGTTAGAAGGAAATTTATCTTTGGCAGGAAAGATCGGGGGGACCTTAACTCAACCTCTATTCAATGGTGATTTACGCCTTAAAAATGGTGTAATCAGTATGATTTCACTGCCTGTCAATTTAACCAATATTGAGTTGTATTCTTCGATTCGTCAAAATGAAGCCAGTATTAATGGCGCCTTTAACAGTGGACGTGGTGTAGGTAAATTAACAGGTAATATTGATTGGAAAACTAATCCGCGTATTCAGTTAAAGTTAAGCGGTAAAAACTTATTGATTCGTCAAGCACCATTAATCACTGCAATTGTCGATACAGATATTGAATTAGATGCCCAACCTTTGACAAAGAAGATTACGGTTAAGGGTAAAGTTGATGTGCCACGTGCTTTGATTTCAATGCCAGAATCGAGTGCCACGGTGGTTCCAATTTCACCAGATGTTCGTGTGGTGCGTGAAGGCGACGATCAATTATCGATTTTAAAAGCGGCTAAACCTTGGGATATTCGTGCAGATGTTGAATTAAATCTCGGTCAGCAAGTGATTTTCCAAGGTTTTAATAGTCGTATACCGTTGGTCGGTCGCATCTATCTCACCCAACGTGGTTTAGAGACAGCGATGAGAGCGAATGGCGCTATCGGTGTGAGCCAAAAAGTAGTTATTGAAGCCTACGGTCAACGATTAGATCTAAACCGAGCAATTGCACGTTTTAATGGTCCATTGTCGAATCCAACTTTGGATGTAGATGCCAATAAAAAAATCTCAGGCAGTACAGTCGGTTTACGTGTCACAGGCACTGCGAGTGGGCCGAGCATTCAAGTTTATAATGATGCTGGTTTATCTGAGCAAGAGGCCATGAATGCATTAATTACAGGTCGAATTAATGAGGGATCAAGTGCACTCAGTACTTCTGAGGGCTTTAAATCTGATGTCAATAATACTATTGCTGCTGCGGGAATTAGTTTAGGTTTGGGTGGAACACGTGCATTCACCAATCAAATCGGTCAAACATTTGGTCTTAGCGGTTTGGCACTTGATGCGCAGGGTACTGGGGATGATACGCAAGTGAGCGTAACAGGATATTTAACACCTGATCTCTATATTCGTTATGGTGTTGGGGTCTTTACGCCAGTGAATAAGTTAACGTTGCGTTATCAAATGAATCAACGATTATATTTAGAGGCAAGTCAGTCACTCGAACGAGCAATTGACGTATTCTATAACTGGCGCTTCTAGTTGAAAGTCATATTTGAAAAGTATGTTGATACAGTTGGTATGAACATACTTTATATTCTCTTCTCTGTTTATTCTCTTGTCTGCTGAGGAGAAAACGCAGCAGATGAGGTCATCATTAAAAATGTATTGCTTAAATTTTTGCAAAAATCCCACAGCAAAATGAACGAAATTTGTTAAGATTTATTTTTTATAAAGAAATATTAAGATGATTAAAAGAATATTATGCGTTAGTTTTCTCCTCGGTGGTTTAACTGCTTGTGCGACACCACAAAATAATGATGCTGACATGCCTAGACTGGGTATGGCAAATCCAGCAAGTGTATTCTGTGTGAAACAGGGTGGTAAACTTGTAACTAAAAATGAAGCGAATGGACAAGTGGCTTATTGTCATTTAGCCAATGGTCAAGTCATTGAAGAGTGGAAACTATTCCGAGCAAGTCAAGCAGAATGTGTTCCTGAAGAAGCGAAAAGATTAATCGGTCAATCCAACTTAACTGGAGCGCAGATTCTAGAAAAAACCAAAGCGAAACAGTTAAGAAGCGTACAACCGAATCAACCTGTGACCATGGACTATCGAAGTGATCGAGTGACGGTTGTCACCGATCCAAAAAGCAAAAAAATTGTTCAAGCCAGTTGTGGTTAAAGATGCTGTGGTTAAAGATTTAGTTAGAACATTTCCTTAAGATGATTTTAAATCTAATCTTCTAAAATATAATCTTCTAGATGAATTTTAAGATGATCTTCTAAACAACTATCGCTATTGATTCTACAAAATCGATATAAAAAGCCCAGAAGGGCTTTTTATATATTTACGGCTTGGACTTTCTTATTTGTCCTAAGATTGATTATCATAGGCAGATGAGGAGAGTTTTATGAAAAAGTTAGTCATCTTAGCGACTATATTGGGTGCGACTGCTGTATTGAGTGCTTGCTCTGAGAAGAAACCACTCACACCTGAAGAACAGTGGCACGGCTACTGTACCAGTATTGGTAATGCAGCGCGTTCAATTTTATTAGATCGTCAAAATGGGATTACCTTGCAGCAAGCTGAAGATCACGCTGCAAAATTGACAGACCCGACGACCAAATTTTTTGTTGAAGCGCAAATTGAAAAAGTTTATGCATATCCTGAGCAGGATTTGGAAAAAAACAAAGACAGCTTATTGGCTCAATTTAAACAGGAAGGAATGGATGCGTGTTTAGCGACACCTTTCGATGAGCGTAAGCTACCTGATTATAAACAGTTCTAATTTATTCTATATTTTAAAAGGAGCATCGATGATGCTCTTTTTTTACACAAAAAAAATGATCGGCTATCGAGATTTTGAGCAACAAAAAACAATTAGCACTTTATGAGAAAAGCATATATAAATATAAGATATAGAATAAAAAAGTAGAGGCGCAAAATGATGGAAGTTGTCGCATATATGAACAATGCTGATTTGCTCATAGAAGATGAAAATAAAATTGCCGTCATTAATGGCAGTCACTATGTATTAAGTTTAGGTGATCGTGTCTATATTCAAGAAGTGTTGAATGAACATGCTCAAATATATCTCGTAAAAATTAGCTTTGCGTGTGCAGAACATCGTATGATGCATGAAGATGAAATCTTAATCCGTTTCGAAGGAACACGGGAAAGTTTGCAAGATTATTTAGAGAAAACAACAGTCCACTAAGGTGTAATACCTTTATATTTCACAATCAGGCAACATCAGGTTGCCTTTTTCTTGTTTGAGCATCCGTTAAAAAAGTGAATGACAGGATGAAATTCACTTGGTTTTGGCATGATTTGTATGTTGTCTAATCAATTGTTGGATCATTTAGTTAGAAAATAATGGTCATCACAAAGAAACACTCATCATGCATTAACTTTTAACTGGAATTTTAGTAAAATTTAGCTGTCCATATTATTTGCTTAGCTTTACAAGCAGGAATTAGCAAATAATTTTTTAAAAAAGAGGAATAAACCGTGCTAGAAGCTTACCGCCAACACGTTGAAGAACGTGCCGCACTCGGAGTCCCACCGAAGCCACTTGATGATGTTCAAACAGCCGCATTAGTTGACTTATTAAAAAATCCACCAGCTGGCGAAGAAGCATTTCTTGTTGATTTGCTCGAAAACCGTGTTCCAGCGGGCGTTGACCAAGCTGCATATGTAAAAGCTGCTTTCTTGGCGGCGTTGGCTCAAGGCGAAGCTACTTCTCCATTAATCACTAAAGAGCGTGCGGTTTACTTACTAGGTACGATGCTTGGTGGTTATAACGTAGCACCTTTAGTTGCTCTTCTTGATGATGCTGAACTTGCTGAGCTAGCTGCTGAAGCTTTGAAAAAAACACTACTTGTATTTGATGCATTCCATGATGTTGCTGATAAAGCAAAAGCTGGAAACGCAAATGCACAAGCAGTTATGCAGTCTTGGGCAGATGCTGAATGGTTCACTAGCCGTGAAGACGTTCCAACTGAAATCAAGCTTACAGTTTTCAAAGTAACTGGCGAAACAAACACAGACGACTTGTCACCTGCACAAGACGCTTGGAGCCGTCCAGATATTCCATTGCATGCAAATGCAATGTTGAAAAACGAACGTGATGGTATTAACCCAGAAGTTCCTGGTGAAGTTGGTCCACTTAACCAAATTAAAGAACTTATTGCTAAAGGCAATCAAGTTGCTTACGTTGGTGATGTTGTTGGTACGGGTTCATCTCGTAAATCAGCAACCAACTCGGTTCTTTGGTTCTTCGGTGATGAAGTTGCACACATTCCGAACAAAAAAGACGGTGGTTACTGCTTAGGTTCGAAAATCGCACCGATTTTCTTTAACACAATGGAAGATGCTGGCGCATTGCCAATCGAAATTGATGTTTCAAATATGAACATGGGCGATGAAATCGTTCTGAATATTGATCATGCTGCTGCGAAAGTAACTGCATCTAAAGACGGTCAGCAAATTGCTGAAGCTGATCTTAAAACGCCTGTACTTCTTGATGAAGTTCGTGCCGGTGGTCGTATTAACTTAATCGTGGGCCGTGGCTTGACCACTAAAGCACGTGAAGCTTTAGGTCTACCTGTATCTACATTGTTCCGTGTTCCTGTTCAGCCTGCTGCAACAGGTAAAGGCTTTACCCAAGCACAGAAAATGGTTGGTCGCGCATGTGGTCTTCCTGAAGGTCAAGGCGTACTTCCAGGTACTTACTGTGAAC
>JAHLFF010000296.1 GCA_018883945.1 Candidatus Acinetobacter avistercoris | reverse complement strand
TCTTGATATTGAGAGAGATCAATTCCCACTGAGCTGGAGTAATGTGCGATACCTGCTTCAGCATTGGCATAGTTTTGATAATCATGAAGCTTTTCTTGCGCCAATTCGTCTGTTTCTGCTGTGATCACGGTGATGCCAACAAAAATTTTAACATCATCAGGATGGCGACCTTGTTCCTGGGCCAATGTACGAATATTATCGACTTGAATTTTGATTTTCTCGGGTTGATCACCACCGATAAAAATACCTTCTGCATGGCGAGAAGCAAAATTTAAGCCTTTGGGTGAAGCGCCAGCTTGGAATAAAACAGGCGTTCGTTGTATAGAAGGAGAGACTTGAAAAACACCTTCACTTTTATAATATTTGCCGTGATGTTGTATAGAATGAACTTTTAGAGGATCTGTAAAAATTCGATTTAATTTGTCTTTTAAAACAGCATCATCTTCCCAAGATCCTTCCCAAAACTTATAGCAAAGCTCAATAAATTCTTCCGCTTGTTCATAGCGAGCATCGTGTTCTTTTAAGCCTTTTTGTCCAATTAATCGTTCAGCGCTGTCGAGGTATCCAGTCACGATATTCCAACCTATACGACCTGTTGTAAGGTGGTCAAGACTGGCAAAGCGCCGTGCGAATTGATAAGGCGTTTCATAACTTAAATTAACGGTAATGCCGAAGCCTAAGTGTTTGGTGACGGCTGCCATTGCGGAGACCAAAGTACTTGGATCATGACTGGGTAGTTGAATGGACTCTTTTAGGGTCAGTTCAATATTATTCTGATAAACATCATAAACCCCTGTAATGTCTGCAATGAATAGTCCGTCAAATAAGCCTTTTTCTAAAGTTTTTGCTAAGTCAGTCCAATAACTTAATTCATTAAAACGGTGTGATTCATCCCGAGGGTGAGTCCAAAGTCCATGATTGATATGCCCGACGCTATTCATATCAAAAGCATTGAGTAGAATCTTTTTATAAGATTGATTAATTTTAGGTTGAGTTTGAGTTTTATTGTATTGAATAGACATCATAACGTTCCTCTACGTGGTGGTAATACTCCATTCAAGACGTAATTGGCGATGAAATAATACTTCCAGCGTGATGGGTCGTGTAAGGTGTGGACACGAGCATTACGCCAAAACAGATCTAGACTGTCTAAACGCTGGCTTCCACGGCTACCCGCCAGCTCAATAAGTTTTGACGAGGCTTTTAACGCCGTTTCAGTGCTGTGCGCACGTACTTTTGCCACGTCAATTGACGCTTTAGCAATATTTTCAATATTGGGTGCTGGTTTGGCTTGATCGATTGATTGTGCTGCTTGTTTCAATAACAGTTCGCTGGCTTTAACATCGACTGCCACACGGCCTAGCTCTGAAAGCGTCAAAGGATCTTTACTGGCTGTCTCTACACCTGAGTCGATCCAAGGACGCGCTTGTCGTACCCGTATTAAGGTTTCTTCGAAAGCCGCACGTGCAATTCCTGTTTCAATCGCAGCATGGATTAGTTGGGCAAAAGGGCCCGCAATCGTCGGTTGACTATATGCACTGTCAAAGGGGATGACATCTTCAGCATCTACATGAACTTGATCAAATTTTACAGTTCCACTGCCTGTTGTTCGCTGACCAAAACCGCTCCAATCATCAATCAAGCTGAGTCCATGACTGTCACGAGGCACGAAAGCAAGGAATTGTCGTTTCTGTTCATCAAGCACTAAAGTAGGGATGCGATGTGCAAACAAACTTCCTGTGCAATAGAACTTTTCACCATTAATTACAAAGCCATGCTCAGTTTTACGAATTGCAGTTTGCTTATGAGTCGAGGTTTTGGTTTTAAACTCAGCGAGTGCATTTCCAAAACGTGAGCCCTTTAAGGCTTCTGCATAAAGTTTCTTTTTCTGCTGTTCAGTGCCGGTATTACGTAAAATTTCTAAGGCATAAAAATGATTCTGTGGAATTTGTCCAATAGAACCATCCACACCACTGATTAATGCAATGATTTGCGCCAAAGTGTAACTGGATACATCTGCGCCACCATATTGCTTCGGAACAGTGATGGCCCAGAGTCCTGACTGGCTATATTGTTCTATTTCAGCAAAAGGTAGTGTTCGTTCTAAGTCACGTTGAATGGCATTGGATTTAAATTTCTCTGCCAATACATGCGCAATCTCCAAGGCTTCTGCATCGGAGCGAATAATATGAGCTGAAGGGATGTGAGCGGCTTGATCATGTTGAATATTTTGATATGAAGTCATGTTTTCACTCCTTAAATCCATGCGTGACGTGCGGGGAATTTATGATTGAGGTAATAGTCACCCAAGGCATGAAACTTCCAACGGATTGGATCATGTAATGTATGTACACGGGCGTTGCGCCAATGTTGGTCTAAATTATGAATATTTAAACTCGAACGACTTCCACCTAATTCGAGAAGTTTTTCTGAAATATGCAATGCAGCATCATTAGCGTAAATTTTTGCTTCAGTCACCAAAATTGAAGCTCGAGCAGCTTGCTCGTCTGTCACATGGTCTAAACGATCCAATTCATCTAGATATGCAGCAGCTTCATCTAAAAGAAGAATCGCAGCATCAAGTAAAACATTGGATTTACCGACTTCTTGAAGGGTGTAATGTTCAAAACTGGCTTGTTCAACGTGTGCATCTTCTATAGGTCGCGCTTTTTTGATTGTTGTTAAGGTGTCTGCAAAAGCAGCTTCAGCGATACCGACATCAATCGCAACTTGTAATAATTGTGAAAATGCACCGCGATAATTGGCTTTGTCAGCTAAGAGTCGTTCATCAAAGATTAAGAACGGATCTATTTCGACTTGATTGAGAATGACGGTGCCGCTTGAAGTTGTCCGTTGACCAAAACCATCCCAATCATCGATGACTTCTACGCCTTGAGCATCACGATAAATTAGAGTTAACACTACATGGCCATCAGGATGAATGGCTTTAATGGCTAACCAGTCAGCGAAGCGACTGCCTGTGGAATAAAATTTTTGGCCTTGAATGAAGTAGCGACCATTTTCTATTGTTAATGTCGTATTTAAGGTCTTTGTGTTTTGGGTATTTTTTTCAGGTCCACCGTTAGCAAGACGTTTACCTTGTAAAATTTCAGTGAAAATAAATTCTTTTTGCGCGTCAGTTCCCATCAAATCAATCATATTCAGTAGGGCAATCTGATTTTGTGGAATTTGACCTAGGCTAGAATCAGCTTTATTGATGATGCGGAAAACTTGAGCCAACGTTTGATTAGAGACATATGCGCCACCGTATTTTTTCGGAATTCGGAGGCCACCTAAACCTTTTTGACTAAAAAGTTGAATTTCATCGAAAGGGAGTAGGCGATTTTGATCACGGTGGTTTCGACCTTCTAGAGCAAAATCTGCGACTTGATAAGCGGCATTAATGGCATCTTGGTCATTTTCAATAATATGAACACTATCAGTGATTAAGCGCGACATAAATAAATCCTCTGCGAATCTAAGTACGTTACGCTCTGCTCTAAAATTATCTAAATGTGAGATTTAGATGAAGAAATCTAAAAAAGTATTAAACATTAAAAATGATATAGTTGATGAGAAAGTGAATATACTAAACACTTGATATTTAAAATTTTTTCTAATTATTTCGAAGATTTTGAAATTTTTTTAAAGGGCTGATATTATGTATCTAGATAAGTTAGTTCATAAAAATTATAATCAACAATGGTTTAATTCACATATTTGAAAGAGAAAGAAAAAATAATTCATTAAAACGAAAACTTACAACTCAATTAGTGCAGTTTATGCATTGTATTTTCGATACGGCTTATCTACAGTACATTGCATAGATAAGATCAACGTTTAAGCTTCTTGTGTTTGTTTTTTCATTTTGCTTGGTTTGAATGAGAAAACTCCAAACACTATTTAAGAAGATGATTACATTATTAAGGAAAAATTATGCGAACCCTTTACCAGTTTCCTTTGTCTCATTTTTGTGAGAAGGCTCGCTGGTTACTCGATCATAAAGAGTTAGATTTTGTCGCGCATAATTTGATACCTGGAGTCCATCGCGCTTTTAGCCAACTTAAAACAGGTCAAAATACGCTGCCTATCTTAAAAGATCATGAAGATTGGATTGCAGATTCGACTCAAATTGCGTTGTATCTTGATGATAAATATCCTGAACATGGTTTATTACGGAATGATCCTAAACTCCGTGAACAGGCTTTAGAAATTAATGAAATGGGCAATGAGTTGGGGATGCATGTCAGACGTTGGGTTTTGGCACATATCATGTCTGAAAGTGATGAATCGTTAGAAATTATGATCGGTGAAAAAGGATATTTACGTAAGTTTTCTAAATTTTCAAAACCGATTATGAAAAAGCTTGTCGCGAATGGTTATAAAGTGAATTCTGAGAAGGTTGAAATTGCCAGTACCAGAATGGATGAAATGATAACTCAGCTCAATGAGATTCTGATTAATAATCATGGACGTTATTTAGTCGGTGAGCGTTTAGGACTGGCTGATATATCAATATGCTCGATGCTTGCGCCACTGTTGGAAGTGTCTGGAACGCCGTGGGAGCGTGAACAATCCGCACCTGTGTCTGACACATATCACCAGTTTAAAAATAAGCTATTAGAATTGCCACTGGGTCAGTATGTTAAACGAATTTATGAAACCGAGCGCTGCGCCCGTGTTGATTGGCGTGGGATGTAAAAACCTGTGGAATTGCTATAAAGATTAAAATTTTTAGTTGTTGTAGCTATTAGTTGATGTAGCTATCTTTAGTTATTTTGACTGTTAATAGCCAAATGAAAGAAGCAGTAAGCGATGTTGAGCTTGGTTCGGTTTAAATGAGCTTAGCTGAATCGTGGATGAGCCAAAACTTATATTCATAATTCTTTATCAAAAAATCAATGATCAAAAATCAGTTGTAAAAAACCAAGTGTCTAAAATACGAGTCAAAATTAAGCGTAAAATCATTAGCTAAAAACAAGTATCAAAAATAATTTTTATTATTGAGTTAAAAATTGAAAAATATAGTAGAAATTTTATTTAATAGGCTAAAATATTTTCATTGCATGTATCACTTAAAAAATGGAGTCAATGATGGATCTTGATCGCTATGACAAGCAAATTCTAGAAATTTTGACTCATGAAGATCTCAATCTCAATGAGCTATCAGAACGAATCAATCTGTCCGTAAGTTCAGTTCATCGTCGGATTAAACATTTGGTTGAAACCAATGTGATGAGTGGTCTCAAACGCAACATTAACTATCAAAAGCTTGGGTTTAGTTTACATGTTCTTTTACAAGTATCATTAAGCAAACACGACACGGATACCTTTGCTAAGTTTTTAGAAGAGCTTGAAGATATTCCCGAAGTGATTAATGCTTTCTTGGTGACAGGGCAGTCTGCCGACTTTATCGTGCAAGTCGTGGCACGGGATATGGAAAATTATAGTGAAATTTTACTGAAGCGCATTGGTAAAATTGAGCATGTGGTTGCTTTACATTCTAGTTTTGTAATTAAAGAATATGATGTTTTTAATTGTCATGGCTTATTGAGTCGCGTCTAAGCTATTTTACAGATGTTTAGACCGTTTTTATGGTTAGCTTAGATCATAGAAATGAATTAAACCCTAAATTTAAAATATGCATAGAAAAATAGTTTTAAGATTCTTTTTTGTATTTTTTAATCATGTTGGTCTGGTTGTTACTTGATTTGATCAATGTGTATCATCAAATTCAGATACTAAAACGTATACCTGATGAGCTATGGCTTCTTGTTTTTTTTATGATCTGGTTCTGGGCAGTTATTGATTTATTCCAGCAATATTCATTGGTGAATAAATGGTTATTTCGAATATTTCTCGCATTATTGTTATGGATGATTTCAACCCTTATTTTGGCGATTATGCTTTTAAGTTTACATGTGAAAATGGGATGGCCACTTTAATTCTAGATTTGCAATAGAAATAAAAAAGCGCACCTTGGGGTGCGCTTAAATCTTTAAATTAGACAATTAAGCATCTAATTCAGCAAGGACTTGTTCAGAGAACTCAACGTTAGTATAAACGTTTTGAACATCGTCTAGATCTTCAAACATATCGATCATTTTCATAATCTTTTTCGCTTGATCGATATCGGTAATCTCTGCTTTAGTCGAAGGGCTCATGACCACTTCTGCATTATCAGATTTTAGACCAGCCGCAGTTAAAGCATCTTGCACTTGACCAAAAGTTTCTGGTGTTGTGATGACTAAGATTTCATCTTCAGAAATTTCGATATCTTCAGCACCAGCTTCTAATGCGATATCCATAATTTGATCTTCTAAAGATACATCTTCAAAAGTAATTTCACCGCGTTTGGTGAAGAGGAACGCAACAGAGCCATTGGTGCCTAAATTACCATCGGTTTTTGAAAAACAGTGACGAATATCAGGAACCGTACGGTTTAAGTTATCTGTCATGGTTTCAATAATTACAGCCACACCGCCAACGCCATAGCCTTCATAAGTGATTTCTTTTAAATCATCATTGTCTTCGCCACCAGCACCGCGTTGAATTGCGCGATTGATCACGTCACGAGTCATATTTACTGAAAGTGCTTTTTCAACCACAGCACGTAGACGTGGGTTGCTTGCAGCATCTCCACCACCAAGTTTTGCAGCAGTGACAATTTCACGAATATATTTAGTAAAAACTTTACCGCGGCTCGCATCTTGTCTTGCTTTACGATGCTTGATATTAGCCCACTTGGAATGACCCGCCATGCGAAATATGCTCCTTGTAGATTGGCCTTGTGCCGAATCAAAATAATTCGAATTCTACCATAAGGCGTTTTTTCTTAGAAAGTACTTCATTTTTTGATTTGAAGATATAAACCAAAAATAAACCAAATGTGATTATTTATTACCCAGGTTTATTGCTGAATTTAAACATAACCACTATTTTGATAAATCAATCTTTATAATTTAGTCTTCAATATTCTTAGGTTCTGGAATCACGATATCAAGCTTCGTATATTCTCTATACATGGCTTTGATTTGAGCTAAATCACTGTCCAAATCCGAAGGATAAATCTTACCGAAGATGCCCCCTTTTTTTGTTTTTTGATTCACAAATAAAAAGACTATCGGAACATTGGCTGCTTTAGCAATATGCCAAAAACCAGTACGAATCGGTCTGCGTGTTTCACCATTTTTAGCTCGTGTTGCTTCTGGAGCAATGACCAGACTGAATTCATCATGAGTTTCGAACTGTTCTACCATTTGACTAACAATATCTTGATTCGACTTACGGTCTACAGGTATTCCACCTACTTCTTCTAGTAGAGGTTTAAATGGACCTTTAAAAAGCTCTTTTTTTATTAGCGTATGTATTTTGATGTCATAAATTTGGAAGAGTGCAATTGAAAGTACAGCATCCATCATTGTTGTGTGTTCGAATCCAATAATGACTTGTTTCTTTTCTAAAATATTGGGTTCTACGTGGTATTGAACACCAGCAAGTTTAAACGCCATTTTAGCAATTTGTTTTTTCATATTTACTGTCTTTTGGATGTATAACGATATTTAGGCGATTTTGAGTTGAAGCTCATTAAAATACAATAAGCAAAGCGTTCAAATGTACTTAAAACATTAAATATTATGCTAACTATGATCATGCTAGAAGTGATGGTCTTTTATAGCTTAAAAAATTATGTTGATAATTTTGTTCTAATTTAAGTGTTTAATTTATCATTTGACTATAATTTCAACATATCGGATCGCTCTGGCTTTAAAGCGCTTGTGTTTCATTTTTATTTTAGCTAGTATTCTGAATCGAAAATACTTGATAATTCAGTATTTAAAGGGCCTATAGCTCAGTTGGTTAGAGCAGCGGACTCATAATCCGTTGGTCGACAGTTCAAGTCTGTCTGGGCCCACCAGTTATTAAACCCCATAAACTTTTGCTTTATGGGGTTTTTCTATGCCTAAAATTAATTTCATTTCCAAACTTATATCCATAATGAATTACTATCAAATGTGCTGTGAGCAGAGAAATGAAATGCTGTGAAGGGTTCTTGTAGAATCTAATTCTATCGTCTCTTGCTAAAGGTATAGGGCTTTTCTTTATTCGTCTTGGGGGAGTTGTTTCAATAAATTTATTGTCAGTGAGGACAAGTATAAAATACCATCTGTACAGAACTTCTGGCTTCATTTTTAAGATGCAAAGAACGCTTTAATGTTGTTGAAAAGTGAAAATTTATATCAAATGGCAATAAAGATTATTTCAGAAAAGCTCACTACGGATGAGCGCATTTTTAAGCATTTTTTTCTTGTTTAAGAAGAATTCAATATGTTGATTCAAATTTTTAAAAGAAATTATCAATTGCACAGAATAAAGT
>JAHLFF010000295.1 GCA_018883945.1 Candidatus Acinetobacter avistercoris | reverse complement strand
AAGGCCTTAGAAGTTCTAAAACATAATCATAATATTACTGAAATTACGTTACAAATAGAAAATACGAAATGTAATACATTGAACCAACATAAACACTAATTTGGACTTTAGTCTTCATATAGATGTTTTGTGTAACTTTAAAGTGTACCCTAAAGTAACATTTGAAATACCCTAAAATTTATGTCTCATTTAAATAAATATTGGCCATACGTTACATGTAACTTTTAAATATTAAATTTATTTATTACAATAAATAGAAATAAGCGTCTGGTAGAGTGCAAAATGAAAGGTCATAAGGTGGGATACGTCAGAGTGAGCTCTGTTGACCAAAATATTGGACGACAACTTGAAGGAATTGACGTCGACCGGATTTTTGTTGATAAGGCTTCTGGAAAAAATACTGCCCGCCCGAAATTTCAGGAAATGCTCAGCTATGTGCGTGAAGGGGACATGATTGTTGTTCACTCCATGGATCGTTTCGCTCGTAGTCTGAAAGATTTAGTTACTGAAGTTGATCAGCTCGTAAAGAGGGGAGTGGCCATCCAGTTTGTCAAAGAAAATATTACCTTCACTGCTCAGGCTACTCCGATGGATAACTTGATGCTGCAGTTAATGGGAGCTTTTGCCCAATTTGAGCGGGAAATTATCTTAGAACGTCAGAAAGAAGGGATTAAGATCGCAGCTGCTCAAGGAAAATATAAAGGTCGTGTCCATAAATTAAATCCTGAGCAAGCTGAATCCCTACGACAAGCCTGGAAAGAAAGGAAGTATTCATCCAAAGTTGATCTGGCAAAAGCCTTTGGTATCAGCCGGCAGGCTGTTTATCGGTATTTGACGAAGAATTAGTTTTAGGGTGGATTACCATCATCTTCTGTTTTGACTCGATCGTCGTGGAAGTGCTGAACAAGTTAAAAGTCATTCAGGGATATAACATCGCGTTTGATCCGTTGACCTCAAATTACGAGTTCAAAATCAGCATGACCGATATCAGTCACTTGGTGTTATTACCGAAACTGATAAACTACCTCAGAGTCCATGCACCGAATGTTCGGCTGGATATCCACCCAATTGATGTGAATACGGCACTCAAGATGTCGAATGGTGAAATCGACCTAGCGATTGGTTTCTTACCGCAACTTGAAGCTGGTTTTTACCAGCAGACTTTATTTCAGCAGCACTATATCTGTATTGCCAGTAAAGACCATCCCCGTCTAGGCGATGACCGTCTGTCTGATCAGCAATTTCGCCAAGAACTGCATGTCGATATTTTGGCAACCGGTGGGCATTATGTACTCGAGCATGCACTACAAAATTTAGGGGTTAACCGCAATATTCTGATCCGTTTGCCCAGTTATTTAGGCGTGGGGCTGGTGGTACAGGATACCGATGCGATTGCCACGATTCCGAACTATCTCAGTCGTGTGCTACTCAATCGGGGCGGGCTGAAAATCCTGCAACCACCCTATGATTTTCCGACCTATAGTGTCAAGCAGCACTGGCACGCCCGTGTGCATCACAACCCTGGGAACCATTGGTTACGACAAGTGTGTTTCCAGTTATTTTCGGAATAAAGCATGCCACATGCCAGAAAACCATGCTGCCAAACATATCGTTCTATTGGTAGCGGACGCTGTATTAGAAGGATTTAACTCTTATCAGGTAGTTCGACATCATTGGTGAAGCTGGGGCCTGTTTTAAAGTATCTCCATCCAAAGATACAATTCGCTGGTGCTGCTGGCCAATTCAGTTGGGAGCTACAGGCTTCCATTTTTTATCATCCAGAGTGAACGCGGTATCTTTGTTTAGACCGGCAAAGGCCTGTTAATTGATCTTGGTCTCACACTTGAAATGTTAATCAAGCAAAAAATTTTCAAATCCGGCGTAGCATTGTCCCAACAGTACCAGCCCCTCGATTTTAAAACACAAATCCTGCGTGATGGGGGGAAAGAAAAAATGCATCTGCTCATTTTCACTGCTGTGTTTTAATATTCGTTCTGATTTTAATATGGATTGAGACAGCTTTATTTGAAAGCTGTCTCATGTCTAGGATACTAGGAGCAGTCCACTCACCACTAAAATTTATAGTTATAAGTGAGCCCTAAACGATTTTCTATATAATCCTTTGATACGGAATTTTTATAGTCTGCGAATAACCATGAAAATGCTAAACCTTTCAATTTCGGTTGTTGAAATTCATAATTTAATATGAAATCAAACTCTTTTTCTGTGCCATCATGGCTATTTCCTGTTTTGATATGATCACCATAAAAATAGCGAATTGTACTCTTTAAGCCATTTAATGACGTGTCCTTAAAATCATAATCGTAACGCACTTGCCAAGATCGTTCATCTTGTTGCATATAGGTTCCAACAGACCAATTGGCTGAATAGACTTGAGGAATCCAATTAGAGAGTAAAGGAAAAGCATCATCACCAGTAACATATTTGTATCCCAGTCCAAGTGTATGATTTCCATAATTTAACATATGAATGGTTGCATAAACTTGGTTATCGATATTGCCCTCTAAAGCATCACCTGATTCTCGTGTATCAAAAACATAAAAATTAGATTTTAAATTACTATTCGTATTGAAGTTGTGTCTCAGTTCATAACTTAAAAAGTTTTGGTCATAAATATCTTCTAATTTTGCATAGAAATATCGAACTTGCTGATTATTAAAGTTGTAATCTAATCCAATAAAATCAAGAGCATCGGACTGAGCTTTATTCTTCCCATTTACGAGTTGAAATTTAGAATAATCTTCGGCGTTACGACCACTTACTTTGGTCATACGACCTGCAGTCACTTTAGTATTCTTAAGATCAGTAGACTCTATCATTCCTCCTAAAAAGGTCGTTGGCAATTGCATGGCTACGTCTGTATGAACGATCGGTAATTTAGGAATGATTTCACCAATTTTTAGTTCAGTATTTGCATATTTAAATTTTGCTGTTGCGCCCAGTTTAAGTTGATCTTGAGCTTGTTCTTGTTTTGCCTTATCGTAAGGCATAACATTATCAATAATATTTTTTTCCTCACTTAAGCGATAAGCATAACGGGCAGAAAGGTCTAAACCCACCTGAATTGGCGTACTGGTATATCCTGAAGTTACAGTAAAACTTACAGCCTGAGACCAGTTATTAAGATCTTTACTTTTTGAATCATCAAAATTTCGATCAAAATAAAAATTTTTAAAATATAGATTAGCAGTCGTATCTTCAATTAAATCTGCATGACTGGTTGAATTTAGACAATAGGATGCTAATACCCCAATAAGGATAGTATTTAATTTCATTGGTTTCGTCCTGAAAACATTTTATTTTTGATTAGGGCTGTTAATATTCCTCTTTAAAAAAACAGCCCATAGTTTTTAAGTCATATCGATTAGTGGTGCACCTGTCATTGCCTGTAGAGCATCAAAGGTTAACCCCTCTATCTTTTCAATGACTTTTAAGCCGTCTACATCTACATCAATGATACAAAGATCCGTATATATTCGATCGACACAGGTTTTCCCAGTTATTGGATAGCTCAGTTCTTTAACGATTTTGGGCTCACCTGTTTTAGTGGTGTGTTCTGTCGTTACAAAAACTTTTTTTGCTCCGACAGCCAAGTCCATCGCTCCACCGACTGCAGGGATTGCATCGGATGCACCGGTATGCCAATTCGCAAGATCTCCATTTTCAGAAATTTGAAAAGCCCCTAATACACAAATGTCTAAGTGTCCACCACGCATGATGGCAAAAGAATCACCATGATGGAAAAAGCTTCCGCCAGTGAGCATGGTGACATATTCTTTGCCAGCATTAATCAGATCTTGATCTTCCGAGCCTGCTTCTGGAGCAGGGCCAAAGGCCAATAAGCCATTTTCAGAATGTAGAAAAATTTCTTTATCATTGGGTAGATAATTTGAAATTTTAGTTGGTAAACCAATGCCTAAGTTTACATAGGCTCCATCAGGAATATCCTGTGCAACACGTGCTGCAATCTGATCACGAGAAAGTTTGCTATAGCTCATTGTTAACCTGCCTTGCTAAGTTCTACAGGATTTAGCTGTACAACATGTTGTACGAATATTCCTGGTGTGATGATGTGTTCTGGGTCTAAAGCACCCAATTCAACAATTTCATTCACTTGTGCAATTGTGACTTCGGCTGCCATTGCCATAATAGGACCAAAATTACGTGCAGATTTGTTGTAAACTAAATTGCCCCAACGGTCACCTTTATGCGCTTTGATTAAAGCAAAATCTGCTTTAATTGGATGCTCTAAAACATAGTCTTCTCCATCAATTGCACGAGTTTCTTTGCCTTCAGCCAACAATGTTCCAAATCCAGTTGGGGTGAAGATAGCACCAAGACCCATACCTGCAGCTTGAATTCGGCAAGCTAAATTTCCTTGTGGAACCAATTCAAGTTCCACTTTCCCTGCACGATACAGCTCATCAAATACATAAGAATCAGCTTGGCGTGGAAAGGAGCAGATCATTTTTTTGACATAACCTGCTTTGAGCAATTTGGCAAGCCCATAATCACCATTGCCGGCATTATTGCAAACAATCGTGAGGTCTTTTGCCCCAGTTTCGATGAGAACATCAATTAACTCCGCAGGTTGTCCAGCGGTACCGAATCCGCCAATTAGAATGGTCGAACCATCTTTGATGTTCTGCATTAAATCCACAATTGAAGGTGTGATTTTATTCATTAATATAAATTCCATTTGCTAATTTTTTTCTTTGATGATTTCTCTTCATTGCAAAACTCAACATGATGACAGCTCCAATAAACATTAAAGTACTGCCGTAAAGCATGCCTGTTGCAAATGATTGAGTTAGATCTTTTAAGAAGCCGATTAAGAATGAGCTAACAATGGTTGCTGAATTACCAACAGCATTAATAAACGCAATCCCTAGGAATTTGGCACTGTTATCAAGGCTTTCATCAGCAAAAGCCCAGAAAATACCCATGGTACTGAAACCTGCCATACATGCTAGACATAGACCAATCAGTTGTAGGCTTCCTATCTGAAGATATGCTGCCATGAGCCAACCTATACCGCCTAAAAGCATTGGGATAAAGGTGTGCCAATAGCGTTCTTGTTTTTTATCGGAATGACTGCATAGAAAAAACAGGGCAAAAATAGTAACAAGATGAGGAATTGCAACAACAATACCAGTCATTACAGTACTAGCATTAGGTAAAGCCGTTGAAACAATTTGAGGCACCCATATATTGACCATGCCACACGTGGTTACGATACAAAAATAGACTAATGCACAGCGGATAACGGAAGAGTTAATAAAAGAGAACGAGCTACTTTTTACCGTGGATTTAGATTTTTCATTTGTCTGTTCTTTTTCAAGTGCATTTATGAGAATATTTTTTTCATCCTCATTTAGCCATTTTGCTTCTTTAGGCGTATTTGGAAGTTTAGCAAATACAATTAATCCGAGTAGAACACAGGGTAAGCCTTCCAGTAAAAAGACCCACTGCCATCCTGCCAGCCCTTGAAAGTCATGCATATTTAAAATAAAACCAGTCACCACAGAACCAAACATTGCAGTAAATGGCATAGCTAACATAAAGATTGCATTTGCTCTAGAGCGATGGCTAGAGGGGAACCACTGCGTTAGATAAAGTAGCATGCCAGGCATAAAACCTGCTTCCGCAATACCCACAATCGCTCGTATGATGTAGAGTGATTTTTCATCTGTAGCAAAGGCAGTACAACTTGAAGCAATTCCCCAAACAATGATGATAAATCCAATCCAAATTCGAGTACCTAATTTTCGCAACATCAAATTGCTTGGCATACCAAAACAAATATAAAAGATATAAAAAATGGTATTAGCTAGGCCAAAGCTTAATGCAGTTAGTCCTAAGTCCGCACTTAGTTGTTTGCCAACGAAACCGATATTAATTCGATCGAGAAAAGAAAAAATAAATAAAATTAAGAGAAAGTAGAGCAGTTTTTTATGAACTTTTTTTATAACAAAATTCAGTTTGTCTTGGTCTTGTTTACCATGTGCATTAAAAGATGCATTATTTTGATTTGATTCCATCGTTTCTTCCTTTGAACACAATATGGAATAGGCGAATAAATCGCCTAATTAAAGTTAAATCATTGCTAAATCGTATAGGTTTACAGCCTTCATTAACTCTTCTAAAGTTTCGCGGTTATTGGCTTGCCCAAATATATATCGATCGGGACGTACCAAAATGGCAATAGCCTGATTATCTTCAAGCCATTGTTTTGATGGAATGGAATCAGCAATCAAGGTCACTAGGTTTTCTGTATGATCGAGATGAAGATCATCGATAAGATGTTTGAATTCCGGATGAATAAATAGTGCATATCGATAACCCACAATTTCATCACTCAATTGATCATTTACAAGGAGAAATTGTGGTGAAATCTGTCCACTTAACTCATTTCCAGTGGTATAAAATCCTTGACCAAGCTTTGGTGTAGGAGTGATGAAGTTTTTCAGCTCATTCACTTGTTGTTGTAATTCAGCATCTTCACAATAATTTTGAATAATTTTTCCAAAATTAACCGCACCTTTTACAAACTCTGTGACATGTGAAAGACGTTCAGAGTGATAGCTTTTAATCAAGCCAAGGTTGTTGTGTTGAATTGATTCATTTAACTTCCATGCCAAGTTTGCAGCATCACGGATACCTGCTGCCATACCTTGGCCCATAAATGGTGGGGTTTGATGAGCAGCATCACCCGCAATGATTAACCGATTTTTACACCATTTTTTTGCGATAAGTGCATGGAATGTATAAACAGCAGAACGCTCGATAATTGCATCTTCTGGACGAATATATTTTTCCAAAAGCTTCCAGATACTTTCAGGTGTAGCAAGTTGCTGTACATCATCTTCAGGCATAACCATGATTTCCCAACGTCGACGCATGCCTGTACCTTTGATATAACTCATTGGACGTTTTGGGTCACAGAATTGGATACTATAATCACCAATATCATTGGTATTATTCTTACTAATAAAATCGACTACCAGCCATTTACTATGTAAGCCTAGATCTTCAAATGTTGTGCCAATCAAACGACGTACTAATGAGCGAGCACCATCACACCCAACCACAAATTTTGCTTGAGCTTGGTGCAACGTGCCATTGGCTAAGTTTTCATAATGGATTGTACAAGCATCGGCATGCTCATCAATTTTAAACACTTCATGGCGTACTTTCAGATCCAGTAAATTATGGTCATGAATTTTAGCGCGTAAGACAGCTTCTAGATCAGGTTGATGGATTCGATATGCCGAGCTCCACTGATGGATACCTTTTGCAGTAGGCCGCTCCCAAGTAATTAATAAATTACCTTCAGCATCTTCGAACTTCATACCTGGACCAGGTGCAATTTCTTCAAGAAGTTTTTCAGTGATGCCAATCGTTTGGAAAACACGCATACATTCAGCGTCAAAACGAATAGCACGTGGGAGTTGTAGAATGGCAGGTTCACGTTCAATAACAAGAACTTCAAGTCCCATTTTAATCAATAGGTTTGCAAGTGTGACTCCAGTAGGACCATAGCCTACAATTGCAATATCATAATTTTTTTGTAAATCCATTTTCGATTTCCTTTACGATTATTGAGGATTTTTAAATAAATTTAAAAATCCTCATTTCTTATTTATGCATCATTTTTAACAATGTTCTTAAGTATTCCAACTTTATCCACTTCAATTTCAACAACATCACCTTCTTTGAGCAAAAGAGGTGGGGTACGTTTTAAGCCAATACCACCTGGTGTACCGCTGACAATCACATCACCTGCACTGAGTGGGGTAAACGTTGAGATGTAGTTAATTAAAGAAGGAATATCGTGAATTAACTGTGTGGTGAGTGCACGTTGCACTTCTTGTCCATTAACACGAGTAATTAAAGTCATCGTTTCATTGGCTTTGATTTCATCACTTGTTACTAACCATGGACCAAAGCCACCAGTCTGGAAGAAATTTTTACCTGGTCCCCATTGTGCAGTATGTCGTTGCCAATCACGTACTGAACCATCGTTGTAGCAGGAGTAACCAGCGATATGATCCCATGCATTCTCTTTTGAAATACGACGACCACCTTTACCAATCACAATGGCAATTTCACCTTCATAGTCAAACTGCTCAGCTTCAACAGGTCTTAATAGAGGTTGGTTATGGCCGATTTGTGATGGTGCCAAACGCATAAAGATCATTGGTTTTTCAGTAACTTCACGTTGAGTTTCTTTTACATGTTCACCATAGTTCAAACCGATACAGAAAATTTGACCTGGATTAGGGATCACTGGTTCAAACTGAATATCTGTTAAAGCGTAATCACTTTCAGTATTTTCAATCGACTGAATCGTTTCAGCTAAATTTTCTACTGCAAGTAAGCTTTTTAAATCTTCAAATTTGCCATTTAATTTCTTTTTTAAATCAATGACAGAGTCATTTTTGATTAAACCGAAAGATTGTTCGCCATTTACGCTAAAACTTAATAATTTCATAAGGGTCGTCCTTGTTTGTTTAAAATAATTATCATTAGTTGATAAAGGTTGACATAATAATTCCAAAGATATAATGTTGTGTCAACACTTTTATCAAATATTGAGAAAAATATGAAAGGACTCAGCTTTAGCCATATTGGAATATATGTGAAAGATCTTGAAAAAATGGAAGATTTTTACACTAATGTGTTAAATTTTTTTGTGACGGATCGAGGTAATCTAGATACACCACGAGGTACAGTACAATTAGTGTTTTTAAGTCGTGATCCAAAAACACATCATCAAATTGTGTTGGCAAGTGGACGTCCAGAAGAAAATATTTTTAATCCGATAAATCAAATATCTTTAGAAGCAGATTCTTTAGAAACCTTGCAAGAATTATTTTTGAATTTTAAAGCATTGAATGTCCCAAATATTGATGCTATTACCCATGGCAATGCAATCTCATTCTATGCACCAGATCCTGAAGGGAATCGCTTAGAATTATTTATTGATACACCTTGGTATGTTTCACAACCAATGAAAGTTCCATTAGATTTAACATTAGATGCTCAAAAAATCATGAGTATTGTGGAAGATCATGCCCGGGAACTACCAGGTTTTTGCCCAAGAGCGGAGTGGGAAGGTAGAATGCAACAATTAATGTCAGCTAGCTAAACAGAGGAAACAATGTCTACATCCAACAATATGTTGCAAATTTTGAAGTTATTCACAATAGAACAACCTGTTTTGGATGCAGACACGATTTGTGAAAAATTGGAATTTTCAAAGCCTACAGGTTACCGATATATTAAAGACTTGGTGGTACATGGTCTTTTAGAACGTTTGTATGGGGGACAATATACTTTAGGTCCACGTATTTCAGTAATGGATTATATTGCCCAACGCTCTAATCCTATTATTCAGTTAAGTATTCCGCTGATGAAAGATATTGTGGAGCAGACTGAATTCAATTGCTGTTTAACACAATTTTATGAAGACTATTGTTTAGATATCTATCATGAAAGTTGTAAAGAAACGACTTTATTAGCATATGGACGGGGTCGACCAAGACCAGCATATGTGGGTGCAGCACCAAAAGTTATCCTAGCCAATACTGCCACGAAAATTCAAAAATCAATTTTTCAAAAATATAATGAACAATTTCTTACATCAGATTTTGCGCAAGATGAAGCCTCGTTTATTCAAAAGTTGAATGAAATTAAAAAGCAAGGTTATTACTTTTCAAAAGGTGAGTTGGAATCGCATTTAGGGGCAATTGCTGTTCCAGTCATTTATTCAAATAGAGCTTTTCCAATTTCACTCAGTATTGTTGGGTCGGTAAAACGTTTCAATCTTATAAATGTGGAAACCATTGTTGATATATTGAGTCAATCTGCAAAATTTATTGAAAGTGAATTCAAAAAAATAGATTCCGATTAGTTAAAGAGGTGCGTTTGATTACGGTTTGGGGACGTCCAGATTCCACCAATGTACGTAAAGTTATTTGGTGTTTACATGAGTTAAATTTACCATTTGAGCATATTTTGGCAGGGGGGCAATATGGGTTGACCACAAGTAGTGAATACTTAAGTATGAATCCTAATGGTTTAGTACCGTGTTTGAAAGATAATGACTTTTTACTTTGGGAGTCAAATACCATTCTCCGATTTCTAGTCGAGAAGTACGGAAAGGAATCAATTTATTTATCTGATATAGAGAGTCGCTACTCTGCTGAAAGATGGATGGATTGGTGTTTAAGCACTTTGGTTCCAAATTTTAGAATCATCATGTTGCAAATTAAGCTTCCAAAAGATCAACAGAATGCAAATACCTTATCCAAAGCAATTTTACTATTTGAGCAAAAATTAGAACTGCTAAATGAATATCTTAAATATAACAAGATGATTGCAGGAGAAAATTTTTCAGTGGCTGACATAGCATTGGGAAGTTATTTTCATAGTTGGAATAAAGTTAAGGTGAAAAAAAATAATGATTTTCCCGCAATAGAACGGTGGTATGCAGCATTAATCAGTCGTGATGCTTTTAAAAATACAATCCCAGCGTGAGATTGATTTTCAGACAAAAGCATTAATTACGTTATCAACAAAATCTACATAATTTTTAAATTTATCTTTATTACATCCCCAGCTAAAGGAAGGCTAAATGTTAAATGCATATATCTACGATGGATTACGATCTGCTTTTGGAAAACATGGAGGATCCCTTGCAAAAGTTCGCCCTGATGATTTGGCTGCTTTAGTCATTAAAGCTTTGATTGAAAAAAATAATTTACCTAAAGATTCTATTGATGATGTGATTTTCGGAAATTCGAATCAGGCAGGTGAGGACAGTCGTAATATTGCACGTCATGCAGTATTACTTGCAGGTTTAGATGTTAAGACACCTGCTCAAACAGTGAATCGTTTATGTGCGAGTGGCTTGGCTGCTGTGATTGATTCTGCTCGTGCAATTACTTGTGGTGAAGGTGATATTTATATTGCGGGTGGTGTAGAAAGTATGTCACGTGCTCCCTTTGTTATGGGTAAGTCAGAGCAAGCTTTCTCTCGTGATATAAAAGTATTTGATACAACTATTGGCGCACGCTTTTCAAATCCTCAGATCGAATATTCCTTTGGTGATGACACCATGCCGAAAACAGGGGATAACGTTGCTCATGAATTTCGCATTACTCGTCAGCAAGCTGATGAATTTGCATTAGCATCTCAACATAAATATCAAAAAGCTAAAGAAGCAGGCTTTTTTGATGAAGAAATTACTCCTATACAAATTAATCAAGGAAAGAAGCTCCCTCTTGTGGATGTAGTTGAAGATGAACATCCACGTTTGAACAGTCAAATTGAATCATTGACTAAACTAAAACCCTTGTTTGAAGGTGGTATTGTAACAGCGGGGAATGCCTCTGGGATAAATGATGGTGCGGTTGCTCTTATTATTGGATCAAAAGATGCTGAAAAAATTATCGGTCGTAAACCTATCGCAAAAATCCTAGCTTCTGCTGCAATGGGAATCGAACCACGCATTATGGGTGCAGGTCCAATTGAAGCCATAAAACTCGCACTAAAACGTGCAGAATTGAGCTTAGATGAAATGGATATTATTGAAATTAACGAAGCTTTTGCTTCTCAAGTATTATCCTGTTTAAAAGGTCTAAATGTAGATTTCAACGATTCACGTGTAAATCCAAATGGTGGCGCAATTGCTTTGGGACATCCACTTGGTGCTTCTGGTGCCCGTTTAACTCTCACAGTTGCACGTGAATTACAACGTAGTAAAAAAAAATATGCTGTAATTAGTTTGTGTATTGGTGTTGGTCAAGGATTGGCAATGGTGATTGAACGTATGTAAAAAATACTTGATCATGTAAGAATGTGTAAATGAAAGCATTGAAATAGTATTAAATTTCATAAATTTAAGATATAAGAAATTGGTACAAAAACCATCAAAAGCCGACTTGGAAACAAGTCGGTTCTTTATAAGAGGTTTTGATATATTCTGGCACTGTTGCAAATAGAAATTTGAGTCGATGATATTCGCTTCAAAAAACTTAGAGACCGAAAGTCTGTTAATTAGACACACTTCACCCTGAGACTGGCCATAATAAAATGAACCGTACCGGGTTTGTCGGAGACTTTTTTATTTAAGTTAAGCCACCTGACCTAACGGGTTAATCTTATCATAGTACATTGCTTCAAACTCAAAAGGCGACACATAACCCAGTGCACTGTGTACACGC
>JAHLFF010000294.1 GCA_018883945.1 Candidatus Acinetobacter avistercoris | reverse complement strand
CGGTTTTTAATTTCTTCAACAATATCGGCCAAAGATGCAAACTTTACTTTCGGTACAGCTTTTTCTAAAATTTTGGTTGCCCAATGTAAAACGTTCAAATCTGTGTAGAGAATCGTTTCTACACCTGGTTTTTGAACCTTAATCACGACGTCTTCACCGCTCACCAATTTCGCAGCATGTACTTGTGCAATTGAAGCTGATGCAAGTGGTGTTTCATCAATTGAAGCAAATATTTCGTCAAATCACGACCGACAAACTCGGATGCTAAAACACTTTCAATATAACTAAATGGGAGTTTAGGTGTTTGGTCTAAACAACCTTGAAATTCTTCGACATATTCACGTGGAAACAAGGAAGGTGTACTGGCAATAAATTGCCCTAATTTTATGTATGTAGAACCGAGTGACTCGAAGGTTTCTCGCATAAGTTTTGCATTACTGGGTTTTTCCACCGCATATTTTATGCCTGCGCGAGCAGCAATTACGGCCGTTTCCCCAACACGGGCAACTGAACGTAATCCATCTAACCAAATATTGTTTTTCATAATGTCTGAATAGAATTAAATGAGTTTGAGTGTAACAAATTAATATGCATTTGCGGATTGTCTTGCCTGACAGATTGGACAATCTGTATCTATTTCAAAGGCTAAAATTCGTTGTTTCATTGTTAAGCCATCCCAAAGCATAAGTTTTTGCTTAAGTGGAGTCAGACTTAAACCCAAATATAACAGTGCATGATGTGACTGTAGACTGGCCATTACGTTGGGTGTTGTTGCCAGAACACCGGAATCAGCACAGCGTAAACTTTCATTGGCGTGCTGTTCTTTAGGGAATAAACATTCATAGCAAGCTGACTCACCCTCCACCATAAATAACTGCCCTTGGAAACCAATAGCAGAGGCACTAATCAGTGGAATATTTTCAGCTTTGCAGATTTGATTGACCAAATAACGAGTTTCGAAGTTATCACAGCCATCCAAAACTAAATCCTGTGCTGAAATGAGCTCTTTAGCATTTTGATTATCTAATAGGTAGATATGGCTTTGTACACGAATATGCGGATTAATCTGTCTTAAGCGTTTTGCTAAAATCTCAGCTTTATAAAATCCAATATCCTGCTCTACATAGGAAATTTGACGTTGTAAATTACTCATTTCAATCGTATCAGCATCAATGAGGGTAATCTGACCTACACCAGCACGTGCCAATAATTCTGCTGTTGTGCAACCAATACCGCCACACCCCACAATCAAAACATTACTGAGTTTGAGCTTTTCTTGAGCGTCCAGATCCCAACCATCCAAGAGAATTTGACGTGAGTAGAGATGCATTTCAGATTCAGTGAGTTCTAAACTACTTTCGTTTAATTCAGTCAATCAAAAAGCCTCAGAGAATAAATATTAAGATTGTAATATCAATCTTATCAAAAGATTCATTTATTTAACCAACATTATAAAAACCAAGAACTAAGAAAAACTTATAAATCTAGCTAAACTCGAATAACCTTTCGCTAAAACGTTAGCCACTCAAATAAATTAGTATTTTCAAATAAATAGTATTTCAAATACCCCAATTCAATAAAGTTTTTACTTTTATTAATGATTAAATTAACGATCAGCCAATGTATGAAATGTACTTAAAAAAAAGCATCCTATAAGGATGCTTTTATATTTAATGTATTTAACTTACTTTTTGAATTCCATGCATTTTAGCGATTTCTTGTTGCTTAAGTAAGTTGCGTTGAATTTTACCACTTGAGGTCTTAGGTAGAGTATCGACAAACTCAATCTCTTTAGGATAAGCATGCTTGGACAATCTTGAGCGTACATATTCTTGAAGCTTATATCCTAATTCTGCACTTGAGGAAAACTGGGGTTTTAGCACCACAAAAGCTTTCACCACTTCAGTTCGCTCAGGATCAGGCTTGCCAATCACAGCCGACTCAAGCACCTCGTCACATTCAAGTAAAGTGCTTTCAACATCGAAAGGGCCCACACGATAGCCTGACGTTGTAATGACATCATCATCACGACCAATAAAGTCAACGCCTCCTAATTCATTAAGCTTAACGGTATCTCCTGTTAAATAATAATGACCTACAAAAGACTTACGATTGATGCCCCCATAGCCTTTGAACCAAACAAGAGGTGATTGCGAAAAATCAATAGCTAAGGTTCCAATACCACCTTTTTCAACTTCTTGATGCTCTGCATTCAGCACACAGAAACGATGTCCTGGATTTGCAAAACCAGCTGAACCCACCTTTTTAGGATGTTCTAAAGCATGGTGATTGGCAATGACCATACCAAGTTCAGTTTGCCCATATTGATCGTAGATATTTACATTTAAATCTTGATTAAACCAATGAATCACTTCAGGTGTTAAAGGCTCACCAGCACTGCTGACCGCGCGCAGATGCGTTTTAATAGAAACATCAAACTTTTCTTTAAAACCAAAAAACATACGAAATGCTGTTGGCGAGCCGGTTAAGTTACTGACTTGATATTTTTTAATAACTGCTACGGCGTGATCCACACTAAAGTTGCGCTCATCCATAATAATACGATGCCCCATAGCCAATGGCCCTGTAATGCCATAATACAGCCCATAAGCCCATCCCGGATCTGCCAGATTCCAAAATGAATCTTCTTCACGCAAATCTACAGCAAGGCGCATGTATTCTTTAAACGCTAAAATGGCTTTGTGAGGCACACGTACCGACTTCGCTAAACCCGTCGTACCCGAAGTAAACATCATTAAAAAATCATCTTCAAATGTTTGCATTGCAGGTTCAAAATCTGATGGGTATTTGTCAATCTCTTGCCAAAAATGAGCTTCGAGTGAAGCTATTGACTCATCTACGCTCACTGTCAGCAAATGAATATTGTTTAAATCATTGAGCTTACTGCGCTGTTCAGTATTGGTCACAATCAATTTCGTTTGAGCGGTATTAATACGATGTTCAATCGCCTTTGATTCAAATGCGGTAAATAACGGTTGATAAATCGCACCTATACGCCAAGTTGCCAGTATAGTAATCAATAACTCTGGTGTTCTTGGCAGTAAACCTGCAATACAATCCCCTGCTTTTAGACCTATTGCATTGAAATAATTCGCAAGCTTGCCTGAACTCTCAGCCAGTTGATCAAAAGTCCATTGTTCAGATTCACCATTTTTGCCTTCCCAAATTAATGCAATTTTATTTGAACCGATATAACGTCCACAGCATTCAACATAAGCATTGATGGCGTGTGGATTACCTATCAATTGCTGTTTAATTAATGCCTCATAATCAAATTCTTGATATGCCTGTTCTAATGTCTTCATGACGTCTATCCTCATCCTTTTGAATCTCCAGCACTTCATGTACTGATTTTATGTCGTAGATCTATAAACTACTTTTTAAATGTTATCGTTGTTGTATTACGAGGTTGCAGCATAAAGTGCTCATACGTTAAACCTCTTTTTGAATAGAACTAGATAATCACGAATAAAGGCACAGAGCAATTTCCAAATGCCTCAACTCTATTGCAGTTTTTGAACAGTAAATTTCAAGTTTAAAAATAGAGGAATTAAACGAAGGTTAGCGCATTATATTTTTGTCACTTCCCGTGCAATGACCAATCGCTGAATATCGGATGCACCTTCATAAATTTGGCTGACACGCACATCTCTATAAATCCGTTCTACAGGAAAATCTGAAACGTATCCATAACCACCATGAATTTGTATGGCATCTGAGCAGACACGTTCTGCAATTTCAGAAGCAAATAATTTCGCCATAGATGCTTCTTTGAGACATGCTAATCCTGCATCTTTTAAACTGGCTGCATGTAGAACCAGTTGACGCGCAGCTTCTATTTTTGTTGCCATATCTGCGAGACGAAAAGCAACAGCTTGATGTTGTACAATTTCAACTCCAAAAGCTTTACGCTCATTGGCATATTCTACAGCTGCATCTAAAGCAGCTCGTGCCATACCCACACACTGTGAAGCAATGCCAATACGTCCTGATTCGAGATTTGAAAGTGCAATTTTATAGCCTTCACCTTCTTGGCCTAACAAATGATCCAAGGGAATTCGGCAGTTGTCTAAAACAATGGTGGCTGTATCTGAACAATGTTGTCCCATTTTTTCTTCAATACGCGAAACGATAAAACCGTCTAAGCCTGTCGGAACCAGAAAGCATGAAATTCCTTTTTTTCCTGCAGCTTGATCGGTAACTGCAAAAACAATGGCAAGCTGTGCATGTTTGCCCGTGGTAATAAATTGTTTGGTGCCATTTAAAACCCAACTGTCACCATCTCGCTGAGCTGTGCATAACAATGCGCCCGCATCTGAACCAGCTTGCGGCTCAGTTAGACAAAAACAGCCTAACCACTCTCCACGGGCTAATTTCGTTAGATACTTTTCTTTTTGAGTTTTTGAACCATATTTCAACGTAATTCCACAAGGCAATGAATTTTGTACACTGACTATGGTCGAGATCGCCCCATCGCCTGCAGCAATTTCTTCAATGGCCAATACCAAAGAAACATAATCCAATCCTGCACCGCCCCACTCTGTAGGAACTGTCATGCCCAATGCACCTAAATCACCCAATTCTTTTAATTCTTGTTTCGGAAAACGATGACTTTTGTCACGCTCAGAAGCTGTGGGTTTAAGTTTTTCTTGCGAATAACTGCGTAACATGTCCTGAACCATTTTTTGTTCATCATTTAAAATCATTGAGCTTCCCTCTCATAGTTCGGTATAAATTATTTTTTGAATCTTTGATGTATTTGGAACATGTAAAAAGCAAAATTAATCAATTCTGTTGAACTGAGAGACCATTCTCTATCTTCAGTTCAACAAAGAAATGTGCCTATTGATCCTTAAAAATAAGAGCAACACTTAGATAAGATACATTCGACCGAATATCGATTAGAGGTGATGAATCAAATCGTCTTTTTTAAATTCACATTTATGTTTGATTTAATTAAAAGCAAGAATTTCTCTACTTCGCTGCCATACGAATCGCGCCATCTAATCGAATCACTTCACCATTCAAATACGCATTTTCACAGATATGACCGACCAAATGTGCAAACTCTTCAGGTTTCGCTAAACGTGGTGGGAATGGCACCATCAGACCCAAGGAATCTTGAACATTTTGTGCTAAGCCTTTCAACATTGGCGTTTCCATAATGCCAGGTGCAATGGTCATCACACGAATTCCATTTCTTGCCAGTTCACGTGCTAAGGGTAATGTCATCGCGACCACTGCACCTTTAGACGCAGCGTATGCAGTTTGGCCAATTTGACCATCAAAAGCCGCAACTGAAGCCGTGTTCACAATAACGCCACGCTCTTCCTCACCTGCTTGTAATTCGTACTTCGCAATCAGTTGTGCTGCAAAACGCAGCATATTAAATGTGCCATTGACATTAATATTTAATACTTTTTGGAACAGTGCTAATTCATGCAAACCCTCACGGCCCAATACTTTTGCAGAAGGTCCAACACCTGCACAGTTAATTAAACCATTCAGCTGACCATACTCTTGTTCAACTTGCTTAAAAAAATTCTCAACTGCTGCTTCATCAGTGACATCTAAACTGACAAATTGAGCATTATTTCCTAACTGCTGCTGTAATTGCTCTCCCAGTGCTTGGTTCATATCGACCATAATTACTCGAGCACCTTGATCAACCAAATATGATGCAGTTGCAGCACCTAAGCCCGATGCACCACCTGTTACGACAAAAACTTTTCCATTAATTTTCATGTCATATTCCTTTTGAGTTTTTCATAAATATTTTTTGATGTTAATTTCTTAAATTTCTACTCGACTTAAGACGCAGAGTAAACACACTCTAGCTTGAGTACAATTTCCAAAAGTAGCATATGCATTGACGCATTTGGACAATCACCTTGGTGGAATTCAATCATGCAAGGATCTTTAAAGATTCAACAGACTCAATATAGTAAAGGAACCATTTCCATTTCATTGGTACATCAGGCATTAAGTGCTGCCCATGAAAAAGGTATAGATACCACGCAGGTACTAGAAAAAGTTGGAATATCAGCTGAATTATTGGCATCGCCTAAAGCAAGAATTTCGGTGAGTAGTTTTGGTCAGTTCTGGATTGAGTTATCGAATCATTTGAATGATGAGTTTTTTGCCATGGACAGCCATCCTATGCGGCGTGGTTCTTACCAATTAATTTCTGAATTAGTCATTCATAGTCATAATTTAAAACACGCGATTGAACATATTTTAAAATTTTTCAATGCCATTCTAGATGACCTAAAAAGTCAGTTATTTGTGCAAGAAAATTATGCATATATCGTAATTAATGATCTGAAAAACACCAAAACCATGTTTTCTTATGCGACTTATATGATGCTGATTCATAGTTTAATCTGTTGGCTGACAGGACAACGGATTTCACTCAAACAAATACAACTCAAGTGCCCAGCACCAGATGATGATTCAGATTATAAAGTCCGCTTTTGTGAAGAGATTAAATATGATTGTGATGAGAATTATCTACAGTTTGATGCCAACTGCTTAAATATACCGATCAAACAAAACCACGCCTCATGGAAACAATTTATTCAACAAACACCGAATAATCTATTGGTGCGTTTTAAAAACCCGAACTCTATTGCAAATATGATTCGAAAGCAGCTGATGCAACTTCACCCTTCAGAATGGGTTGAAGTACACGATCTTGCTCAACAATTAAACTTGTCTGAAGCGACGTTTCAACGGCGATTGAAAGCTGAAGGCGTAAGTTACCAACAACTCAAAAATGAAATCCGCAGAGACACTGCGATAGAACTTCTCAGTAAAACCTCTCAGTCTTTACAAGATATTAGCGATGAACTTAATTTCCATGATCCGAGTGCATTTCATCGTGCTTTTAAAAAATGGACGGGTGTCAGTCCTGGAGCATATCGTCATTCAATAAATCAAGAGACTGATCAGTCACCGACCATCAGTTCAAATTAAGTTATTTATTTCTATTTGAATATTTATAAATTTAAAATTTATTGATTAAAAATCAAAACCCTTCAATCTTAAAAAAATTGCATTGATTAACATTTTAGACTATTTTTCACTCAATTTATTGCGTTTATGCAATCCAAAATCTCCCCCTCAACTGTTAAATCAGCTATAGGTTTTATTATGCTTAAGATGTCTGATGTACTTGAACAAAATCTAGTACAAAACTTTAAGTGTGCGCTTACATCGCCTACGATCAATTTTGAAGAAGAACTCAATCAAGGCATTTTAAATGCTTCAAAGTTACAACTAAACAATGTCATTGCATCATTCTTGCTTGAACATAGTCCACTTGAACTTGCTCAAGCACTTGATATTCACCCTGATCATATTCAAGCCATTCAGACTGATGCTGCTTTAAGTCGTGAATTACTCAACGACACAGCCAAAGTTGTAGCTCTATGCCTTGCACTTGAAACAGATGTTCTAGAGAGTGTTTACATTCCTGAAAGCTTGCAAGACTATCCAGTTTAAAAATTATTTAATTTTCAACTGAGAAATCACTTCATTTTCATACCAAAAGCGGCTTTCAAATGAGTCGCTTTTTGATGATTTCTAAAACTCGAATAATTGTTGATCATCTAATTATTGGCCACTTAAATATTGACCATTTAAATATTGGTCATTTAAATAGTGGTCACTTAATTGAAGTTTATTGAGCATAATTTATGGAATTTCAACAAATAACGCATCCACTACAGACGTTATTTGCATCGCAATCATTTCAAAATCTGGACTCGATTGCTGTTCGAGGCTGGTTTTATGCTCATCACTTAATAGCTTACTGTCTACATTCAAAATCTGATTTGTCATTAACGCATCGTTCATTTTCTTTCCAATCACAGCGCCAAAGATCATATCTGCTAAAAGACCTATGTCTAACTGTAATCTATGCTGAGCACGTGGAATTTTATCAATTGAATCCATTAAACTTTGACGGCTCTTTGAAATTCCCATTTGATAAAACGTATCTGCTAACCCTTCCGCCCCATAATTTTCTGCTATAGCCAAACGACAAAGCTTTAAATGTCGTTCCGATAAAACATATTCAGCAATCACATTTAGATGTCTTTTGAGTGCAGCAATTGCGGTGAGATTTTCTTCCAAAGTTAAAATTTGATCTGACCACACAAAACTGGAAGAGACTAAAGATTTTAACAGCGCTTTTTTATCTGAAAAAAGCACATATAGAGTTTTTTTAGACATCCCACTTTCTGCTGCAATTTCTGCCATCGTGACATTGGCAAAACCCTTAAGCCCAAACAATTTCTCTGCTGCACTAAAGATTTCTTTACAACGATCTTCGACAGGCATGGCCAACGGTCGCCCCATTTTCGACATGTTACTCTCACTTGACTTAGGAAACCCATTGGTTTCTAATGCGCTCATTCCTTTCTATCTTAGCCTATTTCAGTGCCTATGACTTCCTCTGCAACACGCTTCACGCCGCTACTGATTGGTGCATTAAGCACAATTGGTCCGCTCGGTATTGATATGTACCTACCCAGTATTCCTGCAATGGCAGCAAGCTTAAACACGTCAGAAGGTGCGATTCAGCTCAGTTTAATGACTTTTTTTGTGGGTTTGATGCTGGGTCAATTATTTTATGGCCCACTTTCGGACAAATTTGGCCGTAAGCCAATGATCAATTTAGGTCTAATCATTTTTATCATTGGTTCAATCGGCTGTGCTTTTGCTGAAAATGTTACACAGCTACATGCACTACGTTTGCTTCAAGGCTTAGGCGGCTCAATTGGTATGGTCATCGCTTTTGCGATGATTAAAGATTTATACCAAGGCCCAATGATGGGTAAAATAATGTCCATGGTTTTAGCGATTTTAGGATTGTCTCCTGTCCTCGCTCCGCTCATTGGTAATGGACTACAGACTTTAGATTCTTGGCGAGCAATTTTCATTTTCTTGGCAATCTATTCAGCGATTATTTTAGTGGCTTGTGCAAGTCTACTGCCAGAAACACGGTCAATCAAACACCGAAATGACTTTAAACTCAGCAAAACTTTTCATCATTATTTAAATATTGCAACTGATCGTAAGTTTATCGTCTATGCTCTTACTTTATGTATTGCTCAAGCAGGTTTCTTTGCATATTTAGCAGGTTCCGCGAGTGTATTTATCAGTGAATACCAACTCAGCTCGACTCAGTTTAGTGTTTTATTTGCCGTCAACGCGCTTGGTCTTGTTGCTTCGGCTATTTTCAATCCAAAATTGCATGAAAAGTATGGTGCTCTCAAAACTTATAAGATCATTAATAGCGCTTATTTCATCGTCATTGCCTTATTATTTGCTTACTTAAGTTTGGGTTATTCACATCTTTATGTGCTGTGTACTGGTTTATTTGTCGTAGTGTCACTCTTAGGCTTCATCATGCCAACAGGCAGCCAATTGGCCTTGATGCGTCAACATGAACATACAGGAACTGCTTCTGCATTACTCGGTTCAATGCAATTTGGTGCGGGTGCTATCATTTCAGCCCTTACCGGTGCACTGGCGATCTGGGGAGGCTTAGGTTTAGTGATGGTTATTTTCATCTGTGCACTCATATCTGTATTGATGTGCCATATTTTGTTTGAAAAAAATATTCCAATCACACACACACATTAAAACTTATTATTGATATTATTCCGTCTTTAAAAGCCATCAATTGATGGCTTTTTTTATAAACAACTCTTTGAATATCTATTTTCTAAAAACGTCGATCTTGTAATTGTAAATTTAAAACTTCTGCGCTCAATTTTTATAGAATAAAGACTTATAAATTCAGTACTTATTTTTAGTTTAATTTGTTTATTCATCAATAAAACTGTATTAAATATTTTCTGCTGATGATCTTAATATTTTATATAAATAAATACGGCGCTTAATTATATAAAAAAATTAATAAATTCAAATAACTAAACCTATTAAACACACATATCAAAAATGTATATATTTTTATCTTAATTTAATTTTTGTATAAATATCAACATGCATGTAAATACTGATCCTCATATTTATCTCGATACATTTTAGGATTTACATTATGAAATTGAATGTTATACGAAAAAGGATTTTACTCACTGGTGTCGCGCTAACATTGTTTAGTGCTTATAGTTTTGCTGCGCTTCCAACGACTTTAAAATTAGATTATGCCTATTATGCACCCACCAGTTTGGTGGTCAAAGAGCAAAAATTATTAGAAAAAGCTTTACCAAAGACGCAAATTAAGTGGGTCTTTAGTCAAGGAAGTAATCGCTCATTAGAATATTTGAATAGCAATAGTATCGATTTTTCATCTACAGCAGGACTTGCTGCCGTCCTCAGTCGAGCGAATGGTAGTCCAATTAAAACAGTTTATATCCAAAGCCAACCTGAATGGACTGCACTGGTCGTTGCTAAAAATTCTCCCATTAAAAAATTACAAGATTTAAAAGGTAAGAAAATCGCTGCAACCAAAGGAACAGATCCCTTTTTGTTTACTTTACAAGCCCTTGATACGGTCGGCTTAAATAAACGAGATGTGCAATTGGTTCACTTACAGCATCCTGATGGAAAGACTGCTTTAGAGCGTGGTCAAGTCGATGCTTGGGCTGGACTTGATCCGTTAATGGCTTCAGCTCAAATTCAATCTGGTGCGAATCTACTCTACAGAAATGTGGGTTTCAATAGTTATAGCGTACTCAGTACCAAAGAGTCTTTTAGCAAAGAAAGTCCTGAAGCCGTTGAAGCTGTAATTAAAGCTTATGAACAAGCACGAAAATGGGCAAAAGCAAATCCAGAAAAATTGGCTGAACTTTTAGCACGAGAAGCAAAATTACCACTTGCTGTCGCGAACCTACAATTAAGCCGAACCAATTTCGATCAAAATACACCAAGCACCAAACATGTCAGCGCATTAAAGAAATCAGGCAGTATTTTGACTGAAGAAGAATTGGTTCGTAAAGGAACAGATGTTAACCAAGTGATCGATCAACTCTTTGACGCAAAATTTGCAAAAAAGGTTATTCGTTAATATGGTTGTTCCTTCGAAATCATTAAAAGCGAAGTCTCTGAAAAATACAGATTCTGGAGCTGCTTCAATTTTATCGCGTTATTTCTCAAAATGGGCCAAGGCACTCACCTTGCCTATTTTGCTGATTATTATTTGTGAATATCTAGTGCGTAGTGGTTTTATCGAACCTTATTTACTGCCCGCACCTAGCAGCTTATGGCAGTCTCTCAAAGATTTGGCTGAATCGGACTTACTTCAACATATCTGGACCAGTACCTGGCGGGTTTTTCTTGGTTTTGGAATTGGGAGTATTTTAGGATTATTTTTTGCGATTTTAGTGGGTTTAAATAAGCAGGCAGAGGCTTTTTTAGAACCTAGTTTTTCTGCAATAAAATCCATCCCAAGTCTAGCGTGGATACCATTGCTTCTGCTTTGGCTTGGAATTGATGAAGGTTCAAAGATTACCTTAATTGCCATTGGTGCTTTCTTCCCCATCTATACCAACACGGTCTCCGGGATTCACGGGGTTGATCGAAAATTAATTGAGTTGGCAAAGGTTTACCGTTTGTCTTATCTACAGCAAATTCGTCAGATCATCTTACCTGCAGCATCTCCAAGTATTTTGACAGGATTGAGAGTCAGTTTAAGTTTATCTTGGATGTTTATGATCGCCGCCGAATTGATCGCAGCTACACAAGGGATTGGCTATTTACTTAGTGATGGTCGAGAAACATCCCGTCCTGATATTGTCATTATTGCGATTATTCTCTTGGCCGTTTTGGGTAAAATCAGTGATGGTTTAATGAGACTGATAGAACATTGGTTGTTACGTTGGCGGGATGTTGTCAAATAAAGATTAAATAAAAAAGCGCATACAATGCGCTTTTTTATAATGACTGACTCACATTTTAATTCGGCCACTGACCCATAGTAACGCGATCATTACCGCCATAATCTTTAACGGTACTAATTTTTTTGAAATGCGAATCTTTAAAGATTTTTTGCACAGCATCAGACTGATCATAACCGTGCTCAATCACGATCCAGCCTTTTGCTGTCAACATTTTTTTGCCCACTTGAACAATATGTTCAATATCTGCAAGTCCATGTTTATCCGAAACCAAAGCACGCTTAGGTTCAGAAGCAAGCCCTTTCATGTGTTTATCATTTTCTGCAATATAGGGCGGATTTGAAACAATCACATCAAAAAACTGATTACGTCCCAACGCTTTAAACCATGAACCACAAGCAAATTTCACCTGATTTAAATCATGTTTTTCGGCATTAAATTGTGCCACTTCCAAAGTCGGTGCATAAATATCAGTTGCAGTGATATCCCACTCTGGACGCTCACTCGCAAGTGATAATGCAATTGCTCCAGTGCCTGTTCCCAAATCTACAATACGAGCATCTTTAGGTAAATCTAGACGCAAAACTGTTTCAACTAGAATTTCAGTATCAGGACGTGGAACCAAGGTGTCTTTAGTCACTTTTAGGTCAAGCGTCCAAAAAGGTTGAGAACCTGTCACATAAGCCAAAGGCTCACCTGCCTCAATGCGTTTTAAAGCAGCCACATAATCTTGTTCTTGCTCAGCAGTCAGTTCTTGCGTTTTCTTCATGACCAAATCAAACGAATCAATTTTGGTAATGTGTTCAAGCAACCATTCATTTTCTTGGCGCTCGTAACTTTCAACTTCACCGCGTAAGGCCAAAGCCTGTCCAATATTCATTATCCACCATTCTGCTGTGCGAGCATTGCTAACATATCTGCTTGATATTCACGATGTAAACTGTCCAGTAATTCAGTTAAATCACCTTCCATCACGGCATCTAACTTATATAATGTTAAGTTAATGCGATGATCAGTCATACGTCCTTGCGGATAGTTATAAGTACGTATACGCTCCGAACGGTCACCCGATCCCACTAAGTCACGGCGCATTTCAGATGTAGCTGCGTCTGCCGCAGCACGTTTGGCATTTTCTAAACGTGAAACCAACAAGGCCATCGCTTTGGCTTTGTTTTTATGTTGTGAACGTTCGTCCTGACACTCAACCACAGTACCTGTCGGTAAATGAGTAATTCGAACAGCTGAATCCGTTTTGTTAATATGCTGACCACCCGCACCCGAAGCACGATAAGTATCAATACGCAGTTCAGAAGAGTTAATTTCAACAGATGTATCAACATCAATTTCAGGCAAAATAGCCACAGTACATGCTGAAGTATGAACACGGCCTTGCGATTCAGTCGCGGGTACACGTTGTACACGGTGTGCGCCACTTTCGAATTTCAAACGACCATACACCCCATCACCATTGATGAGACAAATGACTTCTTTATAACCGCCATGCTCGCCTTCATTTTCAGAAAGTACTTCAATACGCCAACCCATATTTTCTGCATATTTACTATACATACGATATAAATCGCCTGAGAAAATTGCGGCTTCGTCGCCCCCTGTTCCAGCGCGTATTTCTAAATATGCAGAGTTTGCATCATTAGGATCTTTCGGAATCATTAAAATATTTAAATCAGCTTCAAGCTGACCAATGAGCGCTTTATTTTCCTTAATTTCTTCTTGAGCCATCTCTTTAAAATCTGGATCAGAAGCCATTTCCCCAGCGGTCAAAATATCTTGCTCGGCTTGAAGATATTTTTTCCACACATTGGTGATTTCAGTTAAATCATTATGTTCACGTGACAAATCACGGAAACGTTTATTGTCTGAAATAACTTGAATATCTGCCAATAATGCTTCTAACTCTTCATGACGATCACAAAGTTGGTCTAATCGTAAACGTAACGATTCTTTCATTTTAAATAGGATCTCAAGCTAAGGACTCAACCAAATACACTACACCGCTCAATGCACGATAGTGATGGTCAGTAAATTCTAAATTAAGCATAGTTTACCGATTCTCGAGTTTAAAAGACATATCTAGCCCTCAATCAGCAATAAACTAAAAGCGAATAACGCAATATAGAGTTGTTGAATATTAAATAGATTCGGAGTGAGCTACATTGAATATTTGATCAATCCTCTTCAATATTTAGAAATCAACCACTCAGTTCAAGACAGCTCAATATATTAAAGCTTAATAAAGTTGAACTAGAGCATAGAAATAAAAATCTAATACAGTGATATTTCTAACATCTTCATATTTTCTACGTATTCTCTTTTTATTCGTCTAGTTTTTAAACGCTTGTAATATAAAGACAACAACTGTATACGAAACTGCATCATTCTCTGTTTTCATCTCCATATTTAAAGCTCATATTTTTGTTACATTTGTCTCAACGAAATATTTTGAGTCCTATTCACTTGGACATGGAGTTAAAAATGAAATTGAATACTTTATTGATGACAGCTACATTGGCAACTGCTTCTATGTTCACTGTGACTGCTCATGCAGACAGTACAGCTCGTGTTGCAGCTGCAAGTGCATTAGGGAGTGTTGCAGGTACAGCCCTAGGTAAAAATATGGGCGGTAATACAGGCGCAACGATTGGTGCTGCTTTAGGTGGTGCAGGTGGTGCGGCCGTTGCCAGCAATAAACGTAACCGTACTGAATCTGCGATTGGTGGTGCCCTAGGTGGCGGTGCAGGTTATACCGTTGGTAAAAATATGGGTGGTTCAAACGGTGGTTACATCGGTTCTGCTTTAGGTGCTGCTGGTGGTGCTGCTTTGGGTAATAAAATTTCTAAAGATAAGATTTCTGACGCACGCCAAGATCGTAAATGGAAGAAAAAACGTAATCGTCGTCATTAATTTCTTATTTTTAAAGCACATTCTATTTTATAAGCATGTTCTTTATAATTATATTCTCTTTTACAAGCACCCTCGGGTGCTTTTTTTTATATAAAATTCATAAATGTATCTTCATTATGAATTAATTTTGAAGGAGAAAATACAAATCATAAACGTTAGCTCCACGCTCCCTAATCAATGATTTTTTATATTGAATCCATCCAATAAATATAGCTTCGTCAAGGAGTCCGTTATGAAATTCAAGTCAATCGTCTTTGCTGCCGTAATCGCAACCGTGGGTATCACTACGGCTCAAGCAGATAATTCTACACGTGTTGCATTAACATCTGCACTCGGTGGTGTCGTTGGCGCCGCTATTGGCGATAAAATGGGCGGCTCAACTGGCGCAATGATTGGTTCAGCAATTGGTGGTGCAGGTGGCGCCGCTGCCTCTGCCAGTAAAAGCGATCGTAATGCTGCTGCGATTGGTGCAGCTTTAGGTGGCGTTGGCGGTTATACCGTCGGTAATAACATGGGGGGTTCCACTGGTGGATATGCCGGTGCTGCAATTGGTTCTGCAGGTGGTTCGGTACTCGGTAAGAAAGTATCAGAAGATCGTCGTTATGATGACCGATACGACCGTAACAATCGCTATGACCGTCGTGATCGAAACTATCGTAATAACAATTATCGCTACAATGATCGTGACTACCGTGGAAACAATGGACGACATCAAGGTTGGTATAAAAACAACCGTTAATTCTTCCTTTTTCTTTTTCAGCACCTTCGGGTGCTTTTTTTATTTAAGACAAAATATCAAGATAAATCAATCAGCCACACTTATATCGTTTTTTTTCAATATACATTATTTCATGAAAGACGTATCATCAAATCAGTCCCCAAATTAGAGATGCTCAATGCGAACTTTGCAAGACATTAAATTTTCAGTCTTAGAATTAGCACCCGTTCGAGATGATAAAACGATCGAGTTTTCACTAAAGCACGCTTTAGAACTTGCTCAACAGATTGAGAAGTTAGGTTATGAACGTTTATGGTTAGCTGAGCATCACAATATGGATGGCATTGCCAGTTCGGCAACCGCTGTATTGCTAGGTTATCTACTTGCCAACACACAAAGCTTAAAAGTCGGTTCTGGCGGTATTATGCTACCAAATCATGCACCTTTGGTGGTCGCAGAACAGTTCGGCACACTCGCGACATTATATCCTAATCGTGTTGAACTAGGCCTCGGACGCGCGCCAGGAACAGATCAAGTGACCATGCGGGCTTTACGTCGTGGACGTCAAGAAACTGAAGAACAATTTCCACAAGATGTATTAGAAATTCTCAGTTATTTAGGTGATCCTAAACCAAATCAACGCATTACAGCAACACCGGGGCAAGGTACTAACGTTCCAGTCTGGTTGCTGGGCTCAAGTCTGTTTAGTGCACAACTGGCAGCAAAACTTGGATTACCCTACTCCTTTGCTTCACATTTTGCTCCACGTATGTTGGGTCAAGCAATTCAGCTCTACCGTGATCATTTTGAACCCTCTATTTATTTAGATCGACCTTATGTTTCAATGGGTGTGCCTACAGCAATTGCTGATACAGATGAAGAGGCAGAGTTTTTAGCTACCAGTGCTTATCAACGTGTATTAGGTTTAATGCGAGGTGAAAGTCTTAAACTTAAAGCTCCAGTTCCAACTATGGATGGTCGATGGTCAGCTGCTGAAAAAATGTCAGTCGATAATTTCTTTACGCTGGCGCAAATTGGCTCACCTGAAACAGTGAAAATGGGACTCGAACAATTATTAATTCCTTATGATGTCGATGAGTTTATTTTTACATGTGATATTTATGACACCGATAAACGTATTCGTAACTTCGAATTATTGATGCAACTCAAAAATTCTTAATAAAAGTTCCTAATATTGTTAAGAACTAACATCCTATGAACATGAAAAGCCTTTCACAATTGAAGGGCTTTTTTATTGCATTACTTTGATTAACAAGATTAATAGATCTGTTTCACAAGTCGAAAAATGTTCATTGAACCACAATAAACTCATATGTAAAAATTCCTTCTACTATTAAGAAGATTAAAATGAGGAATTACTCATGATGAGTGTGTTATATGAAAAATGACTTTTGAAAGAAGTCTAATATCACTCAAATCCATCATTCAACTTCATATTTAACAATTCAATTTGATCATCAATCATTTTGTAATTAGTCCAAACTTCCTTTTACCCATCCTGCTTTATACGGCATAATAAAATCAGACCAATTTCAATAATAAAACCTCATACAACAATTAAATCTGGACATCGTCATGGATCATTATATTAACAAACCTACATCCGCTTTTATTGCAGCAAGCTGGGTTGCACTACTCGCAGGGGCGTTAGCCTATGTCGTGGGACTATACAATGCCAATATGCTGCTGAATGAAAAAGGCTATTATCTTGTGGTCATTCTTTACGCCCTATTTGCATCAGTATCACTTCAAAAAGTTGTTCGTGATAAACTCGAAGGCTTAGCTGTAACTGCTATTTATTATGGACTTTGCTGGGTTTCTTTGATCATTTGTATTGCTTTACTGGCACTCGGACTATGGAATGCTTCACTTGAATTAAGTGAAAAAGGTTTTTATCTCATCTCGTTCCTACTCAGTTTATTTGGTGCTGTTGCGGTACAAAAAAATATACGAGATCTTGAATATCTAAGTACTCATTCATCTCCAATGATTTCATCGACAAAAAACCTCTCTGAATCAAATTATAAAGAGTCAGAAGAACCACTCGAATAATCAAATCACTTAACTAAACGTAAGCACGTGAAAGACTGCATTTCACGTGTCTATTAACGCTACGCTGATCGTTAGCAAATTTTTCATCTCGATTTAATGTTTTTATAACGCGTTTTTGAATAATACAATTTTGAATGTTTTATTAAGCCAACAATACAGCTGTGGATGACTGACAAGATTCAAATAGAGCTTTACCTCAAGCGCTATTAGATATATCAATGAACAGCAAAATCCAAAAAAGCTAAAACAACAATTAGGTAATGAAATGAAAAATAGGAATCAAAATCACAGGGATGATTTTTTTCAGAATAGTGCTGAGTATTTTGAAAATTATGCGGGCAAAATCATTGCGGCAGAAGATATCAAACTCAATGAATTTAAAGATTTAAGCGTGGCCATTATTGGAGCAAATCAATTATCTGTTTCACTTCTTGAGTTTATTCGTCTGAAAGCTAAGTCTGTCAAGGTTTTTCAAATCAAACCACACTTTGTACTTCCGCACACAGCAAAAGGTGTACAGCGATTGGTCTCACATCCGTTAATGATCAAAAATCGTCGCTTATTTAACAATCAAATTAAGTCACTGCTTGCAATTCGATATTTAGAATCACAAGTGAGTGATACATGGCTAAAACATCAATTGATGCCAAACTCAGCCTCTGAGCGAAAAGTATTTTTTAAGTCTGATACTTATTATTCATCACTGCAAAGTAGTAATTGCAAACTGATTACTTGGCCTATAGTGAAAATAACGGAAGAAGCAATTCAAACGATGGACGGGATTGAACACTTAGTCGATCTTATCGTGCATACATATGTCAAATAGTCTTAGGTTGATGATCCAGCTTTAAATCCTGTATAAAAAGTTTTTAATCTCATTATCTTTTCAATCTCATTATCAATGAAAAAAGGAGCAAAATTGCTCCTTTTAATGACTAGACAATTAATTTTAAATTTTAAAATAATTTTAAATCAGTTCTTCATCATCAATCACATTAACGATTCATTTGATAATCGTATAGTTCACCATTTTCATCATAGTGAAGTACTACACGTTTTGAAGCTTTCATCGCTTCAAGCTCAGCTGGACTAATGATTAGATATTTCGCCAAAATCGAATTGTTAACATTGCTTACTTCTTTTATCTCATGTTGTTTTCTAAATCTAATCCAATTGAAGCTTGCCCACGACAATAGCGTTGCACCAAAAAATATAATCAGAACAGCTAACCACATAATATTTAACAGTTGAATATGGAACTCTTCTGCGAAGATATAATTTCTAATTAAATTACCTTGGTACAACCATAATATTAAGGTCAATAAAGGGACAAATAGAAAACTCCAGAATGACCAACCGGTAAATTGCAGTAAATAATGTCCTTGCTTATTTTTCACAAATTTTGATTTATCAATATATTGTGGCAAATCCAAGTCATTATCCTGAGCTAAATCATTTTTCAGTTTAATTTCATTCATTTGTTATTCTCCTTTGAATCCACGATCCGGACTTACCCATCTCGCTCGTTTATTTCGATTAAATAGTGCTTTAGGAACAGCAACCACGTTTGTCATGACGGATAACACCCAGAAAAAAATCGGATACCAAATCACCCAAAAATAATTTCTAAAAAAGCGTCCTTCGTCATAGCGCTTATCTATCCAAAGGCTAATAAAAAACTGTATGAGACAAGTAATCGCCAATATCACCCCATACCATTGCGGCATTAACGATTTAATTTGCCATGAGCTTGAATAGTCGATAAACAAACCCGTAAGGAATAAAAATACGATCAGTAAAATTAAATAAGACCAGATCACACTGAGCATGCATTCAATCGCGACTGGCCACATCCCTATCATTTTAAAACTGAACATTTTAGGTAAGTAGGTTTTCAGGACTTCTACACCGCCCTGTGCCCAGCGAACTCTTTGCTTCCAAAGCCCTATAAATGTTTCTGGCATGTAGATATAGCAAAGTGCATTCGGTACATAGTGAATCTTCCAGCCATCTATCTGGATTTTCCACGAGATATCAATATCTTCAGTGATCTTATCTGGAGACCAAAATCCTACACGCTCTAAAGCTGTTTTACGAAAACCAGCAATTACCCCCGAGACTGTAAAGATACGGCCATACGTTCTTTGGGCACGCTTGATAAGCCCGATAATCGATGAAAATTCGCCGACTTGTAACTTACCTAAAATACTCGAACGATTGATAATTCTTGGATTACCAGTCACTGCACCAACATGTCCAAAATTCAGTAATTGATGCATCATCCATAACACTGCATGTGGATGTAGTAAGGCATCACCATCTATACAGATCAGATATTCATAACGGCTGAGCATTGCACCCGAACGTAATGCATAGGCTTTGCCCTGATTGTTGGCGAGATGTATGACGCGTAACTGTTCATGTTCTTTCACCATTTCGTCTAGAATCGCCGCTGTCTGATCCGAACTACCATCATTAACAGCAATCACCTCAAAGTTGGGATATTGAGTCTGCAACGCATAACGAATAGTTTCTCTGACTTGCTCATCTTCATTGAAGCAAGGAATAATAATACTTGCCCCTTCCTCACTGGGTTCAGGCAAAGCTCTTTGTTTAAACTCGTATTTAAAGAAAAACCAGACTCCACCGATCATCCACGTCCAAGCCATCACCAATGGATATAAGAATGAAAATGAAAATATAAAATCAACAATACTCATTTCTTAACGCCTTGCTTTGAGTCAATTTGAAATGGATCTTGATAAAGCAATGCGCTCGAATTCAAACTCAGTGGTGTATATAAATGTCGATGAACCTGTTCAGCATTGTCAAAATCATAGTGAGATATGGCGAGTTTTTGAATGCCTGATCTTTGTAAGTGCTGTAATTGTTCACTCAAGAGTTTCCATTCTTTTTGACTCTTCAGCGTGTCATTGTTGAGCGTCACCATCAATTTTGTTTTTTCAAAAGCACTAAAATTTTTAAGTTGATCAATAAATGATTTTAAAAGTTTAGGGTTTTCTAGACTGCTTATTTCAAAATTAATTAATGAAAAATCATCATTTAAAACACTCACGACTTTACTCAGTGATTGGCTTACGGTATCGGGGTAGTTCAGCTGTAAATAAAATTTTTGTCTATTACTACTATTTAAATACTGATTAGTTCGCTTTTGGATAGCATCACTTAAATGAATGACGGCATTGAGATCTGACTGACAATTGCGGTCTAAAACTGCGTTGTTTTGGAAAATACATGCTAAACGATTTTGAGTATTCAGCAGAATGCCATCTATGCTTTTATTATTTTTAATCAAATCCTCAGCTAAATCGACCACTAACAAAGGCTTTGATGGATCTGGATAAATCGGTAGTTGTGCAACTACACGATTAAATACACGCGTTCTCGCCTGCCAAGTCACTCTATTCAACACATCTTGATCTAGTTTTAAGTCAGTCGTTGGAAAATAAGCCTGATCATAAATACCATCTTTGTTCGTATCATGGAGTACTTTCAAAATCAGCGTGTTGGTAGATAAAGCACTAATCTGATTTAATGCTGAGCCTAATATTTGATTGGCTTGTTCTTCATTTTGAGATTTAAATTGTTTTAAATCTATCGTTAAAGCTCGAATTGGATTGTAACTCTCCAGTTGTTGCGTTATTTCAAACTCTCTCATTTGTTGATTTAAATCCTCAGCACTTGGGTTATTCATCACCAATCCACGCTGATAAATTGCATCATTCTTTTTATTTGGCGTGCTTAGCCCCAAGCTAAAGGACAATGGGAAGCCTGCTTGAGCAGCAATTTTGGTTGTTTCAGCGTTGACCGCACCATATGGCCAAATGATCGCCAAAGAATCAATTCCAAGCTCTTTGTTCAATAC
>JAHLFF010000293.1 GCA_018883945.1 Candidatus Acinetobacter avistercoris | reverse complement strand
CTAATGATATTGTTACTTTCTGAATCGACCAGAATGTAATCATTGTTAATTTTATACCATTGTTGATTACGTGATGGTTTAGGCAAGTCGTGTTGCTGATACTCGGTCTTGTAGCTATTGCCACGATAATGTTGTGGCATAACGTAACCCGTTTGCCATTTATGTTGTTGTAGGCGTTTTACACCGCGCTCTTCTCGATTTTTACGGCGTTCTTGATAGCGACTATCTGACGAATCGCGTTGCATACGCTGCTCAGAGCCTTTACCACGACCGCGGTTATCGTCATTTTGAAATTCGTCTGAATGAGGTTTAGCAATCGCAATATTCGAAACCCATAGTGCACTGAAAGATAATGTGACAACAGTCAAAATTTTTTTCATATTGCGCCCTCTATTACCTTTAGTTTTATCATTTTCATACTGTACTGAAAAAATGCAGAGAAACTGTGAAGATTGAATATAAATTAGATTAATAATACACAGATAATAAGAACATATTTCAGCTGCAAGTGAAACCCATTTGGCAATAAGCTCGATGAATAAGGCCATTGAGACTCAAGAATAGATTTAAATAAAAAATTTAGATGCTCAGATTTTCTAGAATTTTTAACCGAGAAACTTAGCGTCTTTGTTCAGTTTTGCTATAGTAAGGACAATTTTAAGGCAACATTAGGAATATGTTATGTCAGCAGCTCCACGCATTGGTGTATTAGGCGCAGGCGGTCGTATGGGACGCATCCTCATTCAGGCAGTTAAAGAAGCAGGATATCAACTCGCTGCTGCTGTTGAACGTCCAGAAAGCAGTCTAATCGGTGCAGATGCAGGTGAACTTGCGGGTATTGGTAATGTTGGCGTGAAGATCGTGGGTGACTTAAAAGACGTATTGACCGATTGCGATGTTGTTATCGATTTTACTGCACCTGAAGCAACGCAGCAGCATTTAAAGTTATGCCGCGAAGCAGGTGTAGCTATTGTCATTGGTACAACGGGCATGAATGACGAACAAAAAGCATTCCTTGTTGATTCTGCAACGCAGACACCGGTTGTATATGCGGCGAATTATTCAGTTGGCGTAAACGTTTCAATCAAATTGTTAGAGCTTGCTTCTAAAGTATTTGGCGATAGTGTGGATATTGAAGTGATTGAAGCACATCACCGCCATAAAGTAGATGCGCCATCAGGTACGGCTTTAATGATGGGTGAGGCGATTGCAGATACTCTAGGACGCGACCTAAAGAAAGTTGCAGTGTATAGCCGTGAAGGACATACAGGCGCACGTGATCGTCAAAGTATTGGTTTTCAAACCATTCGTGGTGGCGATATTGTCGGTGAACATACTGCAATGTTTATTGGTGAAGGCGAGCGTGTTGAAATTACCCATAAAGCGACCAATCGTATGAACTTTGCTTCTGGTGCAGTTCGTGCTGCTGCTTGGGTCGTTGGTAAAGATGCAAAAAAATATGACATGCATGACGTTTTAGGCTTTAACGACATTAAAGTTTAAAACAACATAGTCAGATCATAGAAATAAAATTTAAAAGATGAAGAATAAAATGAAAAATAAAAATATGTTAATGGTTGGTGTTGTCAGTGCTGTATGCCTGACAGCGCCATTCATGGCGACGGCTCAACAATACGAAAAGCTCAGTATCAACAAGAACAACATTAAAGTCTGGACCATACAAGATCCTCAAAAACCGACGATGTCATATCGAGCTGAAACGACGTTCAATGCCAGTTTAGAGCAAGCAGTGGCCATTGTCTTAGATGTTGAAAATGCAACAAAATGGATGCCATATGTCGCTAAAGCTGAAATTTTATCTCGTAATGATCAGCAAGGTGAGTTCACTTTATACATGGTTTTAGACTTTCCATTTCCTTTAAAAGACAGAGATTTGATCGTAAAAGGCACCATAAAAAAACAAGCCAATGGAGTTATTCGTATTCAAAATCAGGCCATTACATCCAATTTAGTTGCGATTAATCCCAAGTATATTCGCTTAAAGCGTTATGAAGGAGATTGGATGTTTGAAAAGCTGACGAATGATAAAGTCAAAGTGAGCAATGCAGGTTATGCGGATCCTGAAGGCGCAATTCCGATCAGCGTGAGTAATTTATTTGTACAGCAACAACCTTATCAAATGTTGCAAAAAATGAAATTGGAACTGGCCAAGCCCGCACGGAAAAATCCGATTTTGCCTGCGATTTTGAAATAAAATAAGCCTGCTTTAAGCAGGCTTAATTATGCGCTTTAGTCATTCTTTTTTACTGATTGTTCATTGAATATGCTTTCAAATTATCGACTAGTTTCTGCGGCGGAAGTTGTAAACTCAAGATACTTTTAGCCTCATTTTTTTGCTTATCCCAGAGTTGAAGCTCAAAATTTCGCGCTTGTTTCTGCTGACAGATAAACTCGATATTTTGTTGTTTGGGAATATTGATGCGAATTTGATTATCAGAACTGGTCCTAAAAATATAGCGTCTGCTTTGGGCACTTAATTCTAAATTCGGTTGAATACTGTCGAGCTCATAATTTCCTAACTGATGAATATTTAAGAACCCATCTATGAGAGATTTACAGACTTGGTGTTGTTGCTGCGCGACTGCGTTGATCGCTTGCGGTTGGCAAGCACTCATCAATATATTGAGGCAAAATAAACTCAAGCCAAGTAAGTAATTATTCATTTTTATTCTCCTTTCAAATCATAGATGGGTAAAAATATTGATGAAAAGAGCATAATTCTGTTAGCTTGATGGGTACAGATACAATAATATTTAAAAAATAGGTACAGATATGTCATTTCAGTATCAAACATTAGCGCAGAATCTGAGTCAGCAAATCTATCAAGGCGAGTTGGCCATTGGTCAGCGTTTAAGTTCGTTACGCCAATTTGCTGCACAGCACGGGATTAGTCTAAACACCGCTAAAAATTGTTATGAATTATTAGAATCGCAAGGGCTCATTTGTGTAAAAGACAAATCTGGCTATTATGTACAAGGTCTTAAAAATCAACAGCAGATGGCTGTTCCCATGCATCCAGATTTTCAACCGCAAGTCCGTGAAATTTCAAATTTAGAATTACAAATTCAAATTCAAGAAGCATCTATTAACAATCGATTAATTCATCTCGGTTCCATTCAACTTTCACCGAATTTGGTACCAGTGGCAGCTTTACGACGCTCGATCCAACGCGCCTTGAAACATTGTAAACCTGAAGATTTTTTATATAGCGACCGACAAGGGCATATGCAATTGCGAGAAGCGCTTTCAGCTCATTGGGCTGAAGATGGTTTCTATATTGCCAAAGACGATATTTACATCAGCAATGGATGTATGCCTGCATTGTCTTTGATGATTCAGAGTCTGAGTGACGTTGGCGACAGCGTCATTGTTCCAACACCAAATTACAACGGTCAATTGCAATTATTAGGTCTATTAAAACGGAAAATTATTGAGATTCCTGCCGATACTGAGGGTTTTGATTTAGACCGACTAGAACAGGTGATGCGTGAATCTGGAGCAAAGCTGTGTTTATTGACGGCCAATTATCAAAATCCTTTGGGTTTTTGTCTAAACAATCAGGAAAAGGAAAAAATTGCTCAATTGGCTGCGCAATATCAATGTTATGTGATTGAAGATGATATTTATGCAGAGTGTAGCTATAGCTCACAGCGTCCATTGCCGATTAAATATTGGGATAACGACGGTTATGTGGTCTATTGTGGTTCTGTTTCAAAATCATTATCCAGTGCATATCGGGTCGGTTGGTTTTGTATTTCTTCACGCTTACAGGATTTACGTCCGAAGTTGCTGATGCAGAATGTCTCGGTAAATACGCCTTTACAGCTGGGGCTTGCAGATTTGATTTATAGTCGTGCTTATCGACAACATCTCACTGAACTGCGTCCAAAATTGATGAAGCAAGTTGAACAGTACCGTCAATTTATTTCTAAAAGTTTTGATCAATTGAATATTCGCATTAATCAACCGCAAGGAAGTTATGCATTATGGATTCAATTCCCTGAACATATCGACTCGATGGCGATGTATCATTTTGCACAGCAACAGAGCATTAATATCGTGCCGGGCGTCGTGTTTGGTGAAGCAGAACGCTATAAAAATTGTATTCGTTTAAATGCAGGTCATGCTTTATCTGATGATATTCAGCAAGCTATTTTACTGCTGAGAGATTGGGTCAAAGCACAAAAAGAATAAGCAGGATAGAAGACGTTTCATTTCAATTTATCTTTATAGCACTTTATCTTTATAGCACTTCGTCTAAGAAACTCAGAAAATAAAAAAGACCCATCAAAAATGGTGGGTCTTTTTCATAGATTTATTCTTTAAAGTGAGCTGATATTAAACTGCCTTAAAAGTCAGCTTTTAATACGATACGATATCTCGCTTTACCTGAATGTAGTCGTTCAATGGCTTCATTGATTTGAGACATAGGAAATAATTCAATTTGCGGTGCAATATTTTTGCGTGCTGCAAATTTTAAGAGTTGGCGCAGTGCATAAGGTGAACCTGTTGGTGAGCCTGTCACTGATTTTGCCCCACCAATTAAAGCACCCGCTGGTATTGCCATCGGTTCTAAAACCAAACCGAGCATATGAATAGTACCGTTGGTTGCTAAAGTGTTGAGATAAAGCTTCCAGTCTAAGGTGACATTGACAGTACATAGCAGCAAATCAAATTTTCCACTTTGTGCTTTAAGTGCAGATGCATCACGGCTATTCACGACATGGTCTGCGCCCATTGCTTTTAATTCTTCAGTTTTGTCTAAGCTCGAAGTAAAGGCAGTAATTTCACAGCCCCAAGCTTTTAAGAGTTTGATGGCCATATGACCTAAACCACCAATACCAATCACACCAACATGATGAGAGGCTTGAATTTGATGTTTTAAAATCGGGTCAAATACAGTAATACCACCACATAGAAGAGGGCCCGCACTACTTGGGTCTAAATCTTCTGGTAGAGGAATAGCCCATTGCCAGCCTGCACGGATTTTGTCTGCAAAGCCACCTGCATGACCGACAATGGTCGCTGTACTGTCTTCACAGATAACTTGCTGACCATTCACACAAGGGTCGCAGTGTTGGCAGCTTTCGGCTGTCCAGCCAATGCCGACACGTTGTCCGACTTTCAAGCCTTTTGCTTCGCTACCCAAATGAGTGATGATGCCAATCACTTCATGTCCAGCGACGACAGGATAAACTGAATTACCCCAATCATTATTCAGGACTGAAATATCAGAATGGCAAAGCCCACAATATTCAACTTTGACTTCGATTTCATGCGGTTTGAGTGTTCCTGCATCAAAACTATATGCTTCTAGATTGGCACCTGGTTTGAGCGCAGCATAAGAATGAATTGTATTGTCAGTCATCGCTAAAATTCCTTACTGAGGTGATGAGGCGTATCGGGCTATTATGCAGGTTGCAGATTGCGGGTTGTAAATTGTGCCTAGGTTTTAAAAGCACAATCATTTTCATGATCATTCACCATTCCTACAGCCTGCATGAATGAATAAATCGTTGTTGGGCCTACAAATTTAAAGCCATTTTTCTTTAATATTTTTGAAAGTTTGAGACTGAGTTCAGTTTGTGCAGGTGCTTGCGTATAATCGGGTACATCATTTTCAATGGTTCTTTGTTCAACAAAGTCCCACAGCCATTTGACTGGATCTATGCCTTGGCTTTTCATTTTTTCCCAAGCAATGGCATTGTCACGAATGGCTTTAAGTTTACCGATATGACGAATCAAAGCTGTGTCTAAACATTTTTCAGCTACATCATCATCTGAGAAGCGTGCAATCTCTGCAATTGGATATTGAAAAAATTGCTGACGATAAGCTTCACGTTTTTTTAATACGGTAATCCAAGACAAACCCGCTTGCTGGCCTTCTAAACAGAGCATTTCAAATAAATGTCGTTCATCAATACTCGGTTTTCCCCATTCCATATCATGGTAAGTGATATAAATAGGATCATTGGAACACCAACCACAGCGCTGCTTTGTCATGTTCCTGCTCCAATGATTTAAGATCTCAATACAATGTTTCTAAATTTTAAACTCAACCCATAAATCATTCTGATTGTCCCAGAAATAAAGTTCAGCTTGCTTTAAATCTTCAAATTTTAGCCATGCATCATGACCTGATTTTTCTGCAAATCCTGTACTGATCATCAGCGCTTCATCACTAATTTCCATGATCCAGCCTTGATGGATTACTCCATTGAGTACAATCCTTTGCTGATTGCCGGATTCTGCAAATTCAACGAGACGATTGATCAAAGCTTCTGACATGGATATTTCCTAAAACTAATAATAAATTAACGTAAATATGGATAAGGATTGACTGCGCCACGGCCTCGACCTGAAAGATAAAGTCCGTAGTGTAGATGCGGTGCAGTATGACGTGCATTTCCAGTATTGCCAACATACCCGATATGCTCACCTTTTTTAACAAAATCACCTTCACGTAAACCGCGTTTATGACCGTCTAAATGCGCATAATAATGCCAAGTTCCAGCAGGGCCCATGATCCAAATGACTTTTCCACCGAGATTATTGTCTTTCATACTGCTAATCAAACCATCAGTCGTACTATAAACTTTTGTTCCTTTCGGTGCCAAGATATCAATTCCTTCATGGGTTCGACCACTGCTACGAGAAGCACCCCAGGTATCTTTAAGCTGTTTATTTTTAACGTTATCCACGGGTATTGGTAATCGTGTCGGTAAACTCATTGTCTTTAAGCGATTGGCCAGATTGGGATCTAAAGGCTGAGGTTTCTTGGGTGCAGTACTACATGCAGAAATAATGAGAACACATATACTCAAAACACAATAACGCATTAAAGCTGCCACTTGAAATCCTCTTTATATTTTTAAAAACCTATTCATTCAGTTCATTAGACTTCTTTCAACAGTCATTTTTCCACAACAAACGCACAATCACTCTTCTCTGATCCTAATCTTCTCCCAGACGGAGAGGGAATTTTAAATATCAATATATTGTCGCTAAATATTGCCGCTAAATCACCTTTGTTTACACGTCGTCTAAAAAGCTAAGAATCTAAGCGTTTATGAAAAAGATCTAATCTTATTGATACAAACTCTGTCGACTATGTCACAGATTTACAGCAGAGATCAATTTTTTCATTGCGGTCGGAATACCGAAGTCAGCAACATTTTGGGCGCTCATCCATTCACCACCGAGTTCGGTTTGAATAAACTCTTGTTCATCATGATCAATTTTAAAAATGTAAGTGTCTAAAATCCAGGTGAAGTGGGTAAAGCTATGTGAAATCTGTACGGCTTTGACTTGTGTTTTTAGTTTGAATTGTTGAACTTGACGTTCAAATTCCAAATCATTTTCTACAATTGGTAGAGTCCATAAACCACCCCAAAGTCCTGAGTGTGGTCGTTGCTGCCATAGCCATGTTTGATCTGGAGCTTGGATTAACATCACTTTAGCATGTTTAATCGGAACAGCTTTTTTCGGTTTTTTAAATGGTAGCTCTAGCGTTAAACCTTGCTCAAAGGCTTTGCAATGCTGCTGCATCGGACAGTACAAACAAAGCGGTTTTTTGGGCGTACAAATAGTGGCTCCCAAATCCATAATGGCTTGGGTATAGTCATGATTACGTTCAGTTGGACACAATTGTTCTGCCAGCTGCCACATCGCGCGCTCATGAATAGGTTTACTGAGATCATCTTCAATGGCAAAGAAGCGTGATAAAACACGTTTGACGTTACCATCCATAATCACGCCGTATTGTCTTAAACCTAAAGACATTAAGGCACCGCCTGTGGATGGCCCAATCCCAGGAAGTGCAACCCAATCCGCCAATGCTTGAGGGAATGTGCCTTGCTGACTAACGATACCTGCGGCTTTATGTAAATTACGTGCGCGAGCGTAATAGCCTAAACCTGCCCAATAGGGTGCGACATCATCCCAACTGGCTTGTCCCAAATCTTGGACCGTCGGAAAACGTTGAATAAAGCGGTCATAATATTGTAAAACTGTTTTGACCTGAGTCTGTTGCAACATAATCTCTGAAACCCAAACTTTGTAGGGATCATCCGCAATTTGCCAAGGCAGATCATGGCGTCCGTGTTGATCAAACCAAGTTAGAAGAACATCAGAAAAAGAAAATGGCGTCATGTGGACTCAGTAAAAATTGAAGGTGTTTAGTATAACCAATCCCATCCACTGCGATGAAAATAATGTTGAGATATAAAAATCTGTCCATAAAAAAGGATGCCGAAGCATCCTTTTCATCATCGTTTAATGAGCTGAATAAGATTATTCGCTCACCACACCCCAACGACCATCTAATTTTAATGTTTGATTTTCATAACGGGGAATAATGTGAATATGTAGGTGATCAGCACGTTCGTCACCAAATACATGGCCATCATTAAATGAAATATGAAAACCTGCAGGTTGATGGCGAAGTTGTAATTCATTTCGTGCTAGTTCGAGTAGAGACTGTAAGCTCTTACGTTCTTTATCCGTAATTTCGAAGAAAGAACTGACATGTCTCAAGGGAACAATAACAGAGTGTCCTTTGGTTAATGGTTTCTGCTCAGGCAAAATTACGCCAAAATCATTTTTATCAATGACATCATATTCATCATGATCGCAATATCCACAAGTAAGTTCAGTCACTGTCTTATCCTCTTTAATGATTCATATTTCTAAATTGATCTTAACTAATATTTAAGTGAAAAATATATTAGTTAAAATGACGGGCCAGTAAGGCATACATTTCTGCTAGACCTTGTTGTTCTGCTGCTGCGTTATAGCCTAAATCGACGTCATTGGCTTTGGCACGTTCATCTGCTAAAGGGTTGCTAAAGCCATGTTTCGCATCTTCAAAAATAATCACATCATGCTCAACTTGAGCTGCGAACATTTCATCTTTGAATTTCGCAACATCATCTAAGGTCACCATGCTGTCTAGTTCACCATGCAACACTAAAATTTCTGCTTTGACTGTTCCTGCTTGTGCTGGTGCTTTAGGACTTAAGTTTGCATGGAATGTCGCAACTGCTTTTAAATCAGCCCCAGAACGCGCTAAATCAAGGACAACTTTACCGCCATAACAAAAACCAATCGCTGCTAATCGAGCTGCATCCACCTCAGGCTGCGCAGCAAGCGTCGCTAAAGCGGCTTTAGAACGAGTATCTATGGTTTCAGCATCATCAAAAGTTTGCATCATCCATTCATAGGCTTGTTTGGCATCTGTGGTGACATTTTTATTGCCATACATATCTATGGCAAGTGCTGCATAACCATGTTCAGCGAGCTCACGCGCACGTTGTTCGGTGTATTCATTACGTCCCCACCATTCAGGAGCCACAATAACACCAGCAACAGCTTGCGAGTTTTCAGGTGCTGCAAAATAACCGATCAGGTTTGAACCATCTGGCGCAGTGTATTGAATTTCTCGAGTTTTAATTGCTTGAGTCATTATTGGATTCCCTATTTTTAAATGAAAGAGCTAAACGAACGAGCGTTTTTTTAATGAATGAGAGCAAAGATTAAAGCATAAAAATACAGTGAGGGATGATTTCAATAAAATAAAAGTCAACTGAAATGTGAGTAATTATGAATGGATCAAAGTTTTTATAAGGGATAAAATATAAAAAAGAAGGACGGATCCTTCTTTTTTATGTGTTGCACTATACGATGTAAAAACTGAAAAGTTAGACCTTGCCTCGTGAGATAAATCCAACGATTGCAAGAATCACGGCAACAACCAAGAGAATAACCGCAAAATCCTTTGATAAACCTGCCACACCACCAAAACCTAATAGACTTGCAATTAATGCGATCACAGCAAAGATAATAGCCCAGCGAAACATTTTGATTCTCCATGTGTTTTTATAAGTGTTGATTTAGTATAGAAAAGAATATCGATCACTCTGTATGCAATAGGTGTATTAAAGTTATGCAGTTGATGTTTTCAGTTAATATTATGTAAACCCTATCATCAGAATTTTGGCTTAAATATTAATGTTATAATGCCAAATTAGTTTATTGAAAATGTCATGATCATGCCGTCTTTACGTCCACATTTTTGGAAAGAATATTCTCTACAAGAGATGACACAAGATGAGTGGGAAGCTGTGTGCGATGGCTGTGGTTTATGTTGTCTGGTGAAACTCGAAGATGAAGACACGCAGGAAGTCAGTTATACCAAAGTCTCTTGTAAGTTATTAGACTGCAAGACGGGCTATTGTTCTGATTATGAAAATCGAGTGCAACATGTTCCTGATTGTATTCAACTTGATTATAAAAGTTTAGCAAATATCAATTGGTTACCTACAAGCTGTGCATATAAACGTTTATATGAAGGCAAGAAGCTACCGTCATGGCATTATTTAAATACAGGATCAAGAAATAGCGTGATTGAAGCCAAAAAATCCGTTGCTGGACGCTGTATTTCAGAGTTGGATATCGATGAAGATGAAATTGATGAATACGTTGTACGTTGGGTACGCACATTTTAATTGTTTAGATTCAACACGCATGTCGGCACGTGTTTGCCACGGTTGTTATTTGTCATATTCACTGGCGACTATATTTTTAACGATCTGTCATATTTAGTAATAGAAAAATAAAATTAAGCCAAGCTGTATTCCAATAATTTGCCTATGATCTAAGATGAATCAAGAAAATGACTGGAAAAAATGAAAAATAAAATATGGATAATCAGCTTTTGCTGTGTAGCAATGATTCAAGTGGCTTGTTCTTCTAACTCAGGTCAGTCTGTAAAAGAGGCTGAACGCACCAATGAAGCTCTTGATTCTGCGTCATCGGCTGTCGTTGCTAATGATAATAAAATTGATCAACGCTATCAAATTGAAAAAATTGCACAGTTTGATGAACCATGGGCATTGGCATCGCTACCTGACGGACATTTATTAATTACAGAAAAATCGGGCAAGCTTAAACTTTTTGATCCCAATTCAAAACAATCAACCCTTGTACAGGGTATTCCTGAAGTCGCCTACGGTGGTCAAGGTGGTTTAGGCGATGTCACCTTACATCCTGATTATTCCAAAAATAAATGGATTTATCTCAGCTATGCTGAAAAAGGGCAGGGTGGAAATGGCGCGGTTGTGATTCGTGGCGAACTCGACCTAACACAGCAAAATACGCCTCAATTAAAAAATATAAAAAGAATCTGGGAGCAAGTGCCTAAAGTCTCAGGAGATGGTCACTATGCACATCGAATTATTTTTGATGAGCAGAATAAGCTTTGGATCAGTTCAGGTGAAAGACAACAATTCGATCCTGCACAAGACATGAATTCGAATTTGGGCAAAATTCTACACCTGAATGATGATGGTACAGCATCAAAAGATAATCCTTTCTTTGATATGGGTGGAGTGTCTGCACAAATTTGGTCTTTAGGACATCGTAATCCGCTTGGTTTAGCATTTGATGCTACGCAAAAGCTTTGGGTTGTCGAAATGGGACCTAAAGGTGGAGATGAGTTAAATTTTGTCTTAAGAGGGGAAAATTACGGCTATCCAATTGTGTCTAATGGCAACCATTATGATGACAAACCCATACCGAATCATGATACGCGCCCTGAATTTAAAAAACCTGAATTGGATTGGACTCCCGTCATTTCTCCTTCGAGCTTAATGATCTATCAATCTGATCTATTTCCTGCATGGAAAAATAAAGCCCTGATTGGTGGACTTTCATCTGAGGCGATTATCGTTGTCGATATCAGAAAAAAACCTGTGCGCGAAGTTCAACGTTTGCAGATGGGAAAACGTATTCGTGACCTATTACAGGCAGCAGACGGTACGATTTGGGTGATTGAAGATGAGAAAGGCGCGAATTTATTGAAATTAAAACCGCAATAAATATGCTTAGTTTTTCAGAGTATGGCATTGTAAAAGATGAGCGCATACACAACTTAAAATAATTTGATTTGTGCTGTGGCATAGTAGACTATGAAACAGCACTTTATGATTTTGAATATCTATGTCCGAAACCCAAATACCCCTTCCAGAACGCTTACGTCCACGTGATTTGTCTGAGATTATCGGACAAGATCATTTATTGGGTGAGCAAGCACCTCTTCGTCAAATGATCGATCAAGGTCATTTACCCTCAGTGATTTTTTGGGGGCCGCCCGGTGTGGGTAAGACCACCATTGCCTTACTTTTAGCCCAGGCAGTTGATCGTTCATTTATCAGCTTATCTGCACTCAATACGGGTGTTAAAGAATTACGTGAAATCATCGCTGAAAGTGGCGATTTGATTATTCCTGTGGTGTTCATTGATGAAATTCATCGATTCAATAAATCTCAGCAAGATGCCTTACTTAGTGCGGTTGAAAAAGGCAAAATCACCTTAATTGGTGCAACCACTGAAAACCCTTCTTTTGAAGTGAATAATGCACTTTTATCACGTTGTCAGGTTTATACCTTAAACCCTCTAAATGAAGAAAATATTCAGCATCTGATTCGTCGAGCGCTGGAACAAGACCAGTTTCTTCAAGATCGCCACATTCAAATTGAAGAATATGATGCATTAATTCAATTTGCTGCAGGTGATGCACGGAAAGCACTTAACCTTCTAGATTTAATCGCTTCTACGTTTGAAGTGGATAGTGAAAATATCGTCACCAATGCCATGGTCGTCAAAGTTGCACAGCAAAATATCGCACGTTACGACAAATCTGGTGAACAGCATTACGACTTGGTTTCTGCATTTATTAAATCGATTCGGGGAAGTGATCCTGATGCCACTTTGTACTGGATGGCAAGGATGTTAAAAGGCGGTGAAGATCCAGTCTTTATTGCACGTCGCATGTTGATTGCTGCATCTGAAGATATTGGAAATTCGAATCCAAATGCTTTGCTTTTGGCTGGCGAATGCTTTCGTTCAGTTCAAGCCGTAGGAATGCCGGAATGTCGCATTATTTTGGGACAATGTGCAGTCTATTTGGCCACCAGCGCTAAAAGTAACAGTACGTATTTAGCAATCAATAAAGCGTTAGACTTAGCGGATAAAACCTCAAATCTACCTGTACCTTTACATTTACGAAATGCACCGACCAAGCTCATGAAAGCACAAGGATATGGGATTGATTATCTATATCCTCATGACTATCCAGAACACTTTGTGACTCAGGAATATATGCCTCCTGAACTAAAAGGTACAAAGTTATATGAATCTGCGCGGAATAAACGTGAAGTAGAAGGTGAGCGCTTACAACAACGTCGTTGGCAGCAAGAGCAACAACAGCAGTAAGAGCTATAAGAGCAGTAAAGATTAATCTTCAGGCAAAAAAAAGCCCAGTGCTATGTGTGTACTGGGCTGAAAAGGGTACTTCAAAATTTGGTCGACAACTACAGTCTCTCTCATTGAGCCACCAACTCCTGTAGTTGCCTGGTATGGAAAGAATAATAATCACGTTTTGAATATATGTAAAAACGATCATTTAAATAAGTAATATTTGTAAAAACGATGCTAATGATTCGAGCTAAGTTAATTAAAACTAAGTTTCTGAAGTTTGAAATCATTTTAACAAACAGTCAAAAATATAATTTTTCCATTGAATACAAAATAAAGAATAAATAAATATTTTTTTATGATTTGAATGTCATAAAACTTTCATCTTAAACTCTTATATTCACCTTGTTGCCAATGCAGGAGAGATCTTGGTAACGGTTCAAGCGAAGAAAAAGAGAAAAAGAGAAAAAGAGAAAAATACAAAATTAAAAAGATAAAAGCAAAAAATAAAAATGATTTTTAAAAATCATAAGAAAAAAAATTTGAAGTATGAAAAAAATAACAATTAAAAAACCGAGTCATTTGACTCGGTTTTTTAATGTCTTTATGAATTAGATATCAGATAGATCAACACCAATACGAGAAGCAACTTCTTCATATGCTTCTACAACACCACCTAAACCTTGGCGGAAACGGTCTTTATCTAACTTTTTCTTGGTGTCTTTATCCCACAAGCGACAACCATCTGGAGAGAACTCATCGCCCAATACAATACGGTCATGGAATACGCCAAACTCAAGTTTGAAATCGACTAAAAGCATATTGCCTTGAGCAAATAAGTCTTTTAATACGACGTTTACTTGGTGCGTTAATTCTTTCATACGATCAAGTTGATCAGCAGTCGCCCAACCTAAAGCAATTGCTTGAGATTCGTTCACCATTGGATCGCCAAGCGCATCATCTTTAAAGAACAATTCAAATGTTGGTGGCGTAAGTTCTAGGCCTTCTTCAACACCTAGACGACGGCATAATGAACCCGCAGAATAGTTACGAATCACACACTCAACAGGAATCATGTTGAGTTTTTTCACAAGAACTTCGTTCGGTGATAGAAGTTTTTCAAGGTGAGTCTCGATGCCTGCAGCAGCGAGTTTTTCCATAATAAAGGCGTTAAAACGGTTGTTGACCTTCCCTTTGCGATCTAGCTGTTCAATTTTTTCGCCATTAAATGCTGATGCATCATCACGAAAGACTAAAATCAGGTGGTCTGCACTATCGGTTTCATAAACGGATTTAGCTTTACCAGTATAGAGCAAGGTTTGTTTCAACATGGTGGAACCTATTTCAGAGAGAAGATGCCTAGGACGACTAGGCTGGCCAGTTTTGATAAATCTGGGTTAATAATTCTGCAGATTTTACTTTATCTGCAAAGTTATTCTTGGTGTCGAACACGGCCAATGTATGAGTTGAACCTACTGAGGTCAGCTTTAAAACGAACGTTTGACCATCCACTTTTATGGTGGCTTCAGTCGTATTTTTTGCTTGTCCTACAAGGGTGTGATTCAAGCTACTTAGCGTGGCAATTGTGTACTGCCAAATTGTAGCAGAATTCCCATCAATTTTAATCAATGGATTGCCATTTCCATCCGTCAAAAGTTGCGGACGACTTTGAACTTGAACATTCATATTTTCAGTGGTGCTTGGTGCAACTTGTGCTGCTTTAATACGCGGCATCTCAAAGCGATTACCACGCTTATTTTCCAAGTTCGGCGCGTTATCGATTGCAAGCTGCTCAACGACAGGCGCAGGATACAATGGCGTTGCTGGTCTAACCATTGAACCTTCAGGGTATTTTAGCGCTTCTTGTGCAGTCGTATTCTTGTATTTCAAAGAACCATTGTCGATGCCAATCGTACTACAACCCGCTAAACTTAAAGCTGATAGGGCAAGGGTTAAACCGAAACGTAATTGCATAATTTTAAAACTCTTATTTAGATAATGCTCGCTGCTTTAAGATCTTCATGCAACGGTGCTCGATATTGTTCTGCTAATGGCGTTAAGGGTAAACGAATACCTGTACCAATTAAACCCATTTCATGCAAAGCCCATTTGACAGGAATTGGGTTGGATTCACAAAATAGAATATTGTGTAAATTTGCAACTTGATCATTGGCTTTTATAGCTGCTTCTGTATTTCCTGCTATTGCAGCAGCACATACTTCACTCATTTGTTTCGGTGCAACATTGGCTGTCACAGAAATATTACCTTTGGCACCAAATCCCATAAGCTGATGAGCAGTGGCATCATCACCAGAGTAGACAACCATGTCTTTACCCACTAAGCCGTTTAAAAGTTCTTGACCACGTGGGATATCACCTGTTGCATCTTTAATCCCCACAATATGAGGGATTTCGGCTAAACGAATCACAGTTTCGTTCAGCATATCAACACCAGTACGGCCTGGAACATTATAAAGAATTTGAGGAATATCCACTGCTTCTGCAATCGCTTTATAGTGCTGATATAAGCCTTCTTGGGTCGGTTTATTATAATAAGGAGTCACTAAAAGTGCAGCATCTGCGCCTAATTCTTTGGCAGCTTGCGTCAGTTCAATGGCTTCATGTGTAGAGTTAGCACCCGTGCCAGCAATAATTGGAATGCGTTTGTTTGCAACACGAATGATTTCTTTGATGACTTGCATATGTTCAGTCATGCTCAGGGTAGATGCTTCACCTGTCGTACCAACAGCAACGATACCGTTTGTGCCCTGTGCAATATGCCATTCAACAAGCTTCTCTAGACCCTTCCAATCTACAGCGCCATCTTCAAACATGGGCGTAACGATTGCGACAATTGAGCCTTGAATAATCTGAGCTTGTTGAGTAGTCATTTTAAAAAAATATCCTATATTTCCATCTGATTGAGGTTGCTACTTGAGCGTATAGATGGGTTTGTATTTAATTTTATAGCATGCTCAATATAAAAAGCATATTGAATAATGCTTATGCAAATTATGAACGAACAAATGATGAAGAACAATATACTTTAAACAAAGTGAATAAAAAGTTTAAATAAAACAAATTTGTTTTTAGCATTTTTTGAAAAAAAATCAAAATAAACGCTTTAACAGCATAAAGTTTAAAATATCATCCCCGTATTGA
>JAHLFF010000039.1 GCA_018883945.1 Candidatus Acinetobacter avistercoris | reverse complement strand
GTCAATATGCATAAGGCCCAAGTCGTTTCATGTGATACCTATTTCTATATTCTCTCTTTCCAAATGGGTATTGAGAGAATGAATACTTGGATGCGACAATTTGGTTTTGGTGAAAAAACTGGGGTAGATTTACCGAGTGAAAGTACCGGTTTATACCCAAGCCCGGTATGGAAAATGCGCACTCGAAATGCGAAATGGTCTAGAGGTGAAACTATTTCAGTCAGTATCGGTCAGGGAGCATTTACGTCTACGCCACTCCAGCTAGCAATGGCTACCGCGATTACGTCAAACCAAGGGGCGCATGTCACGCCTCACGTACTGCGTGAATCTAAAGGTGCCAAAGTTCACAAGGTTCATAATGCGCCAAATGGAAAAATTCAATTCAACGGTCAACCTGAAGATTGGATTAAAATGCGCGAGGCCATGGTTGATGTCATCCAATCAGGTACGGGTAAATCTATTCGAGGTGGTTTGCAATATCAAATCGCAGGTAAAACAGGTACCGCACAGGTTAAAAGTATCGCCCAAGGTAAACGTTATAATGAATCTATATTAACGGATCGTCAGTTAGATCATGGACTATTCGTTGGTTTTGCACCTGCTGATAAACCTGAAATTGCCGTTGCGATTATTGTAGAGAATGGTCGTGGCGGTAGTGCCACGCCGATTGCCCGCCCGATCATGGATTACTGGTTACTACACCGCAAAAATAAACCCAAAGTCCCTTCTAAACATCAAATTAGTGGTGGATTAATGACTGCGGGGATTAAACCAAGTGATTTACCAAGTGGTGATAATCTTGCATTGCCGAACGCTGCTAATGCCCAAGTGAATAGCCCAAACAATCCATCATTGGATCAAAGAACTGCTACATCTGCTCCAACAACAGCAAATCAAATATCGACACAGCCGGATAATCCACCAGCTACAACTCAGGTTACTGTGAGTGAATAAATGAAGAATCAATTACGCATTATTGGCGGTGAATGGAAAAGACGTGTCCTTCCATTTGCTGATATTGATGGACTTAGACCTACCCCAGATCGTGTACGCGAAACATTATTTAACTGGCTTATGTGGGATGTACAAAATGCGCAAGTCTTAGACCTTTGCGCAGGTTCTGGTGCATTAAGTTTTGAGGCATTATCTCGTGGTGCGGCACATGTCACTATGGTTGAACCAAGCCATGCGCAATCTAAAATTTTGAAAGACAATATTCAACTATTGAAAATTCAGAACTGCCAATTAATTCAATCCACAGCGCAAATTGCAATTCGACAGCTCAAAGAAGACAGCATTGATTTAATCTTTTTAGATCCCCCTTATGCCCTTAATCTTTGGCAGGAACTTGCAGCTTTAGTCGATCCACTGCTTAAAAATGAAGGTTTTATTTACCTTGAAGCAGATTGTCCACTGTTTAAACTTGAACTACCTTCGAGCTGGAAATTGATCAAAGAAACCAAAGCTGGAGCTGTTCGAGCGGGTCTCTATAAAAAATTAAATCCATAAAGTGTTCTTTCATCAACATTATTAAAAATCAAACTTTCGTAAATGTGCGTTGGTTTTACATTTATAAGGGCTTCATTGATGAAGCCTTTTATTTTGTCTTTTGAGTGAAGAAGTTAAAAATGATGAATATACTTTTTATATCAATGAAAAAAGATGATTGAGTGGCCATACATTGATACGTTAAAATCCCTTCTCCCTTTGGGAGAAAGTTAGGATGAGGGAATACTCATGATGAGCGTATTGTATGAATAATGACTTTTGAAAGAAGTCTAATCTATATAATTTTTTTATAATTTATTGATTTAAAAAGTTAAAGTACTCAATTTAATACTTTAAATTTCTCAACCAAAATATTCGAATAAGTTGACCACGATTATAAGGAAAGCTAGACAAATATTCATATCCTATTCGATTTCTATTATTTATTTTAAACTCCATTCCATATCCAAAAGAAATTGTTAAGGCCTGCAAGCCATCAACGTTAAACTCACCTGAGCCCAATTTATTTTTAAAATCATTTGAATTAAATGCGGTATGATTAAAAATACGGATTCGCTCATTTTTATAAAATTGATTTTGCAAAATATTATAATTTTTCACTTCATCATCATGTTCTTGAGCTAATTTTTGTTGCTCTAAATTAAGTCCAAAATCGATCTCATCTTGTTGATCTTTTATCTTAATCAGACTTTCATCCTGTTGTTCGACAACAAAAAATACATCTTGAGAATCATTTGATCTCAATTGATTATTCACCTGGACATCAAATTTTTCTTTTTTTAGATCATTAACTGCTGAATCATCTGCTTTAGAATCATTTGATCCTAAACTACTGGCATCTAAATCATTTGTATCTAAAACATGTATGCCTAAGCTATTTACTTCTAAATGATTGCTTTTTAAAGCTTCTTCTTTTTCTTTATAAATTTCAGCGACACTATTTCCACTGATATAACAAAGTGTAATAAACAGACTGAAAATAGCTGTTAAATGATGTTCAAAAATGAGCCGTACTCCATCTTTAAAATGAGAGAAATCTATCACATTTTATAAATATATAGTTTCATAAGACAAGCTTATATTTGCAATAAGCCATTTCAGAGTCTAATCTTTAAATCATTACTTTAAGTTATAAAAAAGTTATAAGAATAGATCAATGTTAAAATTAAAATAATATTAAACATAGAGATGGAATAAAAATATGGAAATCCGTGACCAAATTGTTCTTGTGACTGGTGGGGCAAGAGGACTAGGACTTGCGATTACTCATGCACTTATTCGTGAAGGTGCAAAAGTTGTAGTGAACTACCACAGCAGTGAACAATCTGCTCAAGATTTATTCAAAAAACATGCTGATCAAGTCTTTATTTATCAGGCTGATGTCACGGATGCAGCGCAAGTAAAACGCATGTTTATAGAAGCAAAAAATCACTTTGGGCATGCCATTACCTCTGTCATTAATAATGCGCTGTTAAGCTTTAAATTTGATGGTGATCAACGACCTAAAGTTGAAAATTTGACTTGGCAATCGATGCAACAACAATTTGACAGTGCTGTTTTAGCCTCACTAAATACCACTCAAGCTGCCTTAGATGACATGAAGAACGCTCATTTCGGTCGTATTATTAATATTGGAACCAATTTGGTACAAAATCCTGTCGTTCCTTATCATGACTATACTGCTGCAAAAGCGGCTTTACTTGCATTTACTCGAACCACTGCGCATGATTTAGGCCAGTATGGAATCAATGTAAATATGGTGTCAGGTGGTTTACTCAGAAAAACAGATGCAAGTCGTGCAACGCCAGATCAAGTTTTTGATTTTATTGCTTCATCCACGCCTTTAAGAGAAGTGACGACTCCTGAACAATTTGCAGACGCAGCTCTATTATTTTTATCACCATGGTCACGCGCAGTTACAGGTCAAAATTTAATTGTTGATGGTGGTTTAGTCAAAGGTTAAGACCTTTATTTTAAATTAAAAATGGGAGCCTCTAAGGCTCCCATTTTATTAAACATGTTATATGACAGTGAATAATCTTTTTATTTTCTCAGTGAAAGAGATTTAATAAGCTGTCTAAAATGAGCTTATGAAAGGTTTAATCTCATGATTAAATCAAACCTTTATCTTTTAACACTTGAAGCATAGTTGAGCCCAATTCAGCAGGACTACGAGTATATGCCATTCCTGCACGCTCGAAAGCAGCAAATTTTTCTTCTGCTGTTCCTTGCCCACCAGAAATAATGGCACCCGCATGACCCATACGCTTGCCTTTAGGCGCAGTAACACCAGCGATATAACCGACGACTGGCTTCGTGACATGCGCCTTGATATATTCAGCTGCTTCTTCTTCCGCCGTACCACCAATTTCACCAATCATGATAATAGCTTCAGTTTGAGGGTCTTCTTGGAATAATTTCAGACAGTCGATTTGATTCATGCCCGGAATTGGATCACCACCGATACCAATACAAGTTGACTGACCTAAACCTAGTTTTGTTGTTTGAGCAACGGCTTCATAAGTCAATGTACCAGAACGTGAAATAATTCCGATTTTACCAGGTTGATGAATATGCCCTGGCATAATACCGATCTTACATTCACCTGGAGTGATAATTCCTGGACAGTTTGGTCCAATTAATCGTGCGCCATTTCCATAAGTTTCAAGATAACGCTTAGCTTTTAGCATATCTAATGTTGGCACACCTTCGGTGATTACCACAATCAGCTCAATGCCTGAATCTACAGCCTCGACAATTGAATCCAAAACAAAAGGTGCAGGTACATATATCACTGAAGCATCTGCCCCAGTTTCACGTACCGCTTCATTCATTGTATTAAACACAGGAAGGTTTAAATGTTGTTGACCACCTTTACCTGGGGTTACACCACCCACAACTTTGGTGCCGTATGCTAAAGCTTGTTCCGAGTGAAAAGTACCATTTTTACCGGTAAAACCTTGTACCAATACTTTTGTGTTTTTATTAACTAATACGCTCATGATTGATACTCCCTTACGCTTTCACTGCAGCAACGACTTTTTCTGCAGCATCCGCTAAACCTGTTGCAGAAATTAATTTAAGACCTGATTCATCGAGTAATTTTGCACCGAGTTCTGCGTTGTTGCCTTCTAAGCGAACCACCACAGGAACCGTTACATTAACTTCTTGAACCGCTGCAATAATTGCTTCAGCAATCATGTCACAACGTACAATCCCACCAAAAATATTAATCAGAATTGCTTCAACAGTTGTATCAGACAAAATGATTTTAAATGCTTCAATCACGCGATCTTTGGTTGCACCACCACCAACGTCAAGGAAGTTTGCAGGCTGTCCACCATAAAGCTTGATAATATCCATGGTCGCCATAGCAAGGCCTGCACCATTGACCATACAACCAATATTTCCTTCTAAGGCAACATAGTTTAGATCAAATTCAGACGCTTTCAGTTCGCGCTCATTCTCTTGAGATTTATCACGCATCGCATTAATTTCTGGTAAGCGATAGAGCGCATTGGAATCGATACCTATTTTGGCATCAACACATAAAATATCGCCGTTTTCACGTACTGATAATGGATTAATTTCAAATAAGGCAAAATCATTATCGATAAAAGCTTGATAAGCAGCTGTCATCGCTTTGACAAATTGATTAATTTGTCCGCCTTTTAGATCAAGTTTGAATGCAACCTCACGTGCTTGGAAAGGTAGCAATCCAACCAATGGGTCAACTTCAACTTTAATGATTTTTTCAGGAGTTTCTTCGGCAACTTTTTCAATTTCGACACCACCTTCTGTGGATGCCATAAAGGTCACACGACGACTTGAACGATCGACAACTGCACCTAGGTACAGCTCACGCTCTACTGGATAAACATCTTCACAAATAAGTAAGCTGTTGACTGGTTGACCATTCGCGTCAGTCTGATAGGTCACTAGGTTGGTGCCGATTATCGAATTTGCGTATTCAGCAACTTCTTCTTTAGACTTGGCAACTTTTACACCACCAGCCTTACCACGACCACCAGCATGGACTTGTGCCTTCATCACAGCAAACTTACCACCAAGCTGTTCAAATGCAGCAACAGCCTCATCGGCATTGGTTGCAAGAATACCTTCTTGAACAGGCATTCCGTATTTTTTTAACAGCGTTTTAGCTTGATATTCGTGTAGATTCATTCTTTTTTACCTTTAACTACTTTTCACGTTTTTATGATCACCAGCACTTAAACATCCATCAAGATAAGCGCTAGCATTTATTTAATTTTCTATTATTAGTTTTAGATGATTATTCATGCAAAAACAACCATCAAATGTAACAAGAGCGGCCTAAGCCGCTCTATTCTTCTTTATTTACGTTTGCGCTGAATCGCATGAATTGCTCGACCATCCACTGCCAAGGCAGCTTCATGAACGACTTCAGAGAATGTTGGATGACCAAATGTCATTAATTGTAGATCTTCAACCGAAGAAACGAACTCAAGTGCAATCATACCTTGGTGAACGATATCAGACGCAGCAGGTCCAATCACGTGCATACCCAATAAACGATCCGTTTTCGCATCTGCAACAAACTTCACAAAGCCAGCACCTTCACCAGCAGCTAAAGCACGACCATTCACAGCAAAACCGAATTGACCCGATTTAACTTCATGACCTTTTTCTTTCGCTTGCTCTTCTGTTAAACCTACCCACGCCGCTTCTGGGTGTGTGTAAATTACAGAAATGATGGTGTCATAGTTTACTTGAGCAGCATGACCGTGAATACGTTCAACTGCCATTACGCCTTCTTCCATTGCTTTATGTGCAAGCATTGGACCACGTACCAAGTCACCAATTGCATATACACCGTCGACAGACGTTGCACACCAATCATTTACTTCAACTAAACCACGTTCAGTCAATTTAATGCCTGAATCATCAGCCAATAAACCTTCAGCATAAGCACGACGACCTACACAAACGATCAATTTATCGAAAGTTTGAGTTTTGTCTTCACCGCCTTGGGTATATTGAACAGTAACTTCGCGACCATTGATTTCAGTTCCTGCAACTTTTGCACCGATACGGATATCCATACCTTGCTTAGTCAACAGTTTTTGATAATCTTTAGCTAAAGTTTTATCAGCCATTGGTAAGAATGCATCCATTGCTTCAAATACAACAACTTCTGCACCTAAACGGCGCCAGACTGAACCGAGCTCTAAACCAATAACACCCGCGCCAATCACGCCTAAACGTTTTGGTACTTCTGGGAATTCTAATGCACCAGTAGAGTCAACGATAAGATCTTGATCTACAGGAGCCGAAGGAATATTAATTGGTACAGAACCAGTAGCAAGAATCACATACTTAGGCTCTAAAACTTGAGTTTCACCTTCGTGAGATACAAATTCTACTTTTTTACCCGCAAGTAATTTACCTGTACCTTTTAACCATTCGATACCATTGCCTTTAAGCAATTGATCAATACCACCAGTTAACTGATCTACAACCTTGTCTTTACGCGCAAGCATTTTTGTAAGATCAAATTTAACTTCACCAGTCGTAATACCATGGTCATCTAAATGCTGAACGGTATCTTCATAACGATGCGAAGAATCCAATAAAGCTTTAGACGGGATACAACCTACGTTTAAGCATGTACCACCTAAAGATGGTTTGCCTTTGTGAATACGTTTTTCAATACAAGCAACTTTGAAACCAAGTTGAGCAGCACGAATCGCAGCTTCATAACCACCTGGTCCACCGCCGATTACAACTAAATCGAACTGTTGAGACATTTTTATCTCCAAGAACTAAGACAGAGGATCGCTCTGTCTTAGATTATTTTCAATGGTAAGTATTAAAGATCAAGGATAAGACGTGCTGGCTCTTCTAACAATTCTTTGATTGTTACAAGGAAACCTACCGCTTCTTTACCATCGATTAAACGGTGGTCATAAGACATCGCTAAGTACATCATTGGCAAGATTTCAACTTGACCATTGACCGCCATTGGACGTTCTTGAATTTTGTGCATGCCTAAAATAGCAGTTTGTGGCGTATTCAAAATTGGTGTTGAAAGTAATGAACCGAAAGTACCACCATTAGTAATGGTGAATGTACCGCCAGTCATATCTTCGATACCCAATTTGCCATCACGCGCTTTAGCAGCATATGCACGGATACCATTTTCAACTTCAGCATAGTTCATGCGGTCTGTATCACGAAGAACAGGAACCACTAAACCGCGCTCAGATGACACAGCAACACCGATATCATAGTAACCGTGATAAACAATGTCTTCGCCATCAATTGAAGCATTTACAGCTGGGTAGCGTTTAAGCGCTTCAGTTGCAGCTTTAACAAAGAATGACATGAAACCAAGACGTGCACCATGACGCTTTTCAAAAGCATCTTTGTACTGTGCACGCATTTCCATAATTGGCTTCATGTTGACTTCGTTAAACGTTGTCAACATCGCAGTTTCTTGCGTAGCAGCAAGAAGACGCTCAGCAACACGCTTACGAAGACGTGTCATAGGAACACGTTTTTCGATACGCTCGCCTACAGCAACACTTAAAGGTGCAGCAGCTGGTTTCGCTTGATGATTTGCAACATCTTCTTTGGTAATACGACCACCACGACCAGAACCAGAAACGTCAGCAGCATTAATACCTGTTTCAGTTAAAGCTTTACGCACAGCAGGTGCTTGATCAGCAACTTGAGCACGTTCAACTACAGGTGCAGCGCCTGCTTCAGTTTGAGCAGCAGCTTGTTCTACTTTCTGTTCTGATTGAACCGCTTGAGTTTGAGCAGCGCCAGAAACAGCACCCGCTTCAAATGTCGCAATCACTTCATCTGAAAGAACTGTATCGCCTTCGCCTTTGATAATTTGTGCAATTGTACCGTCAGCAGGAGCAACAACTTCTAAAACAACTTTATCCGTTTCAATATCGCAGATCACTTCATCACGTGCTACTGCTTCACCCGGTTGTTTGTGCCAAGTTGCAACAGTACCGTCTGCAACTGACTCTGGGAATACCGGTGCTTTAATTTCGGTTGCCATTATTTCGATTCTCCTGATTGTTCAGCTACGATCGCTAATGCGTCATTTACGAGCTGAGCTTGTTGTTTTGCATGCAAGTAAGGTGAGCCACATGCAGGTGCAGCAGATGCTTCACGGCCTGCGTAGCTAATACGAATTTGTTGACCAGATTTCATGATGTCATCGTATAAACGTGGAGCAATGAATAACCAAGCGCCTTGGTTTTTCGGCTCTTCTTGACACCAAACGATCTCTTTCACATTTGGATAAGTAGCAAGAACTTCAGCAATGCGTTGTTCTGGGTACGGATACAACTGTTCCACACGTACAAGCGCAATGTTCAATTCTTGTTCACGACGTTTTTCAAGCAAGTCGTAATACACTTTACCGCCACAAAGAACTAAACGAGTAACGTCCGCTTTGTTTAAGTTATCCACTTCATCAATCACAGTTTGGAATGAACCTGTTGCAAGCTCTTCTAAAGTAGACGTTGCTAACTTATGACGAAGCAATGATTTCGGAGATGTAACAATCATTGGCTTACGAATAGGACGAAGTGCTTGACGACGCATCGCATGGAAAATCTGTGCAGGTGTCGTTGGTGTAATCACTTGCATATTGTCTTCTGCACAAAGCTGTAAGAAACGCTCTAAACGTGCTGAAGAATGCTCAGGACCTTGACCTTCATAACCATGCGGAAGAAGCATGGTTAAACCACACACGCGCTCCCATTTGGTTTCACCTGAAGCAATAAACTGATCGATCACGACTTGCGCACAGTTTGCAAAGTCACCGAACTGCGCTTCCCAAATGATTAAACTCTTAGGAAGAGTGGTCGCATAACCATATTCAAAAGCAAGCACAGCCATTTCAGACAACAATGAGTCATAAATAGCAGTACGTGGTTGATTTTCTTTGATATGACAAAGTGGAATATAAACCGAACCGTCAACTTGGTTATGCAATTTTGCATGACGATGTGAGAACGTACCACGTCCAACGTCTTCACCTGTTAAACGAACAAGGAAACCTTCATCTAAAATCGTTGCATACGCTAGAACTTCCGCAGCACCCCAGTTTAGTGGCATTTCACCTGTTTGCATTTTCAAGCGATCATCAATCACTTTTGCTACTTGGCGCTGCATCACAAAGCCTTCAGGCAATTGACGCATTTTCGTACCAAGCTCTTTTAAGCGCTCGATTGGGAATGAAGTATCCCATTCGTCTGTGTAATCGTGACCCAAGTATGGCGCCCAATCTACAAACATTTTTTTGTTTGGTTCTAAAACAAGTGCATTGGCAACATGCTTACCTGCTTCTAGATCCGAACGATAATCTTCTACTAACTGATCTGCAGCTGCACGATCTAATACACCACTTTGAACCAACTGGTCAGCATAAAGCGTACGTGTTGTTGGTTTTTTGGTAATGACTTGATACATCATTGGCTGTGTAGCAGCAGGCTCATCCGCTTCGTTATGACCACGACGACGGTAGCAGAACATATCGATCACAACATCTTTACGGAATGTATGACGGAAATCATGTGCCAATTGCGAAACAAACAATACAGATTCTGGATCATCACCATTGACATGGAAGATTGGTGCCTGAATCATTTTCGCGATATCAGTACAATATTCTGTAGAACGTGCATCACGAGGATCAGACGTTGTAAAACCAACTTGGTTGTTCACAACAATATGAACCGTACCACCCACTGTATAGCCACGCGTTTGTGACATTTGGAAGGTTTCTTGGTTAACGCCCTGACCTGCAAATGCTGCATCACCGTGAACAATAACCGGTAATACATCATCACCACCGATGTCTTTGCGACGCACTTGACGAGCACGTACAGAACCTTCAACTACAGGTCCTACGATTTCTAAATGCGATGGGTTAAACGCCAATGCCAAGTGAACTTCGCCACCTGATGTCATTACGTTTGAAGAGAAACCTTGATGGTACTTAACGTCGCCAGAACCTTTTTTGTGAATGCTCTTACCTTCGAACTCACCAAAAAGATCTGCTGGGTTTTTACCCATAATATTTACAAGAAGATTCAGACGACCACGGTGTGGCATTCCGATCACAACTTCTTTACAACCTACAGAACCGGCACGTTGAATTAAGGCATCAACCATAGGAATGAATGATTCACCACCTTCAACACCGAAACGTTTTGCACCCACATACTTGTTGCCTAAGAACTTCTCAAGTCCTTCAGCTGCTGTTAAGCGTTCAAGAATGTGTTTTTTCTGTTCTGCAGAAAAACCGAATTGACCTTTAGTCCCTTCAAGACGCTGCTGAATCCAACGTTTTTCTTTGGTATCAACAATGTGCATGTATTCCACGCCAACAGAAGCACAATACGTCGCTTCCATTGCTGCAACCATTTCACCTAGCGTTGCTTGATCTTTACCAATAGCCAAATTACCTGCATTAAATACAGTATCTAAATCTGACTTGGTTAAACCATGCGCAGCAAGATCTAAGTCTGGTACGTCTTCGCGTTTTGCCAAACCTAATGGATCTAATTTTGCTTTTTGGTGACCACGGTTACGATATGCTGCGATGAGCTGTAATACACCAATTTGACGACGTTCGTGCTCTGAACTTACTGCACTTTGTACGACAGGTTGGATACGATTTGAATTACGACCTAATAAAAGGAATTGCTCACGTACATTGCTGTGTGGTTGATCACCTTTAGGGAATTTACCAAAGTATTCTTGCCAATCAGCGCCTACTGAATCCGGAGCTGTTAAATACTGCTCATAAAGTTCTTCAATATACGCTGCACTGTCAGCGGAGAGTTCAGTGTCAAGACGCAGAGCGTCAGCAACTTCTTGCATTTGTGGACCCATTTCCTATTGCAAAACATTACAGGAAGCCTGTTAAGCTCTCCCATGATTGAAAATGCCAAATGGTAGATTGACATTCACCCATCAGGCACAAATGACCATGGGGCGTTCGTAGTACTAGAAAACTTCTAATACCAGCAACAAATCATAATGCCTTCATTGACATCACAACTCATCTTCATACTCGAAAAAATCGAGCAATTTTTTGCAAATTAATTGAGAAAAAATAGTCTTTAAACTGTTTTTTCTCAATTAACTCAGATTCAAATTATTATCTATAAATTCCAAGTATTTCCATACCATGAAAATGTTGAATAAATGTACACAGTAATGGCTTTTTGTACTTAAAATAATTCCCAAATCCTAACATGAACACATCTTTGAATTGATTTTATTGACACATACCACCTATAAATTAGCTAAATACATGTGAAAATTAATCCCTTAATATAAGGTGCATTTCATTCAACATGAATTAAAAGACTAAACCTATAGACTAAAGCCTAATAAAAAAATCTTAAAACTCTCAATTCAAACATTATTAAATCAAATCCCCTATATCTTAACATTTTAAGTTTAAAAATGCAGATGGATTGCATTCTCATTAAAGTCAAAAATCAGTATTTTGTTCAATATTGGGCTATTTTTGCCCATTTAAACCCTTGGTCTTAAAAAACACACATTTACTCTTAATTCAAATAAAAAAAAGCACACATTAGAGTGTGCTTTTTCAAAACCAGAACAGCTTAACCTGCTTGATCAAACATCATGTTACGAATGTGACCGATTGCTTTTGTCGGGTTTAAGCCCTTAGGACAAACAGATACACAGTTCATGATGCCTTTACAGCGGAACAAAGAGAACGGATCATCTAAACGAGCCAAACGATCTTGGGTTGCAGTATCACGCGAATCAATAATGAAACGGTATGCATTCAATAGTGCTGAAGGACCCAAGAATTTATCAGGGTTCCACCAGAACGATGGGCATGCTGTAGAACAACAAGCACATAGAATACATTCATACAAACCATCTAAGTGTTCACGCTCTTCTGGAGACTGTAAACGCTCTTTCGGTGGCGCTGGCTGATTATTAATCAGGAATGGCTCAATTTTGTCATACTGATCGTAGAACTGGTTCATGTCTACAACCAAATCTTTCACAACTGGAAGACCTGGTAATGGACGAACAGTAATCACGTCAGGTAAATCGTTTAGATTCCAAAGACACGCCAAACCGTTTTTACCATTAATGTTCACACCATCCGAACCACAAATACCTTCACGGCAAGAACGACGGAATGTTAATGACTCATCTTCAACTTTTAATGCCAAAAGCGCATCAAGCAACATACGGTGCTTATCAGTCAACTCAAGTTTAAAAGTTTGCATGTACGGTGCTTTATCCTTATCAGGATCATAGCGGTAGATATTAAATGTACGAATACCTCTACTCATCTCATTTCTCCCAATTAGAATGTACGTGGCTTAGGTGGAATAGCATCAACCGATAATGGACGGTAGCGCACAGGTTTGTATTCAAGACGATTGTCTGATGAATACCATAATGTGTGCTTCATCCACTCATCATCACGACGGCCGTAAGAGTATGTTGGGTGATCTGGTGGTAGCTCGAAGTCTACAACCGTATGCGCACCACGACACTCTTTACGAGCAGCAGCTGAAATAAGTGTTGCTTTAGCCACTTCATACAAGTTTTCAACTTCCAAAGCTTCAACACGTGCAGTGTTAAATACTTTCGATTTGTCTTTCAAATGAATGTTACGAATACGTGGTTCAAGTGCAAGAATTTCTTTTACACCTTTTTCAAGAAGTGCAGTTGTACGGAATACACCAGCATGGTCTTGAACGATATCACGAATTGCATCAGCAACGTCTTGTGCATTTTCACCTGTAGTCGATTCGTCAAGTTTACGAATACGTGCAACAGTTTGCTCAAGAACAGTTGTTGGAAGGGGTTGGTATTCATCACCGTGATGTTTAGTCACGTAATCAATAATATGCTCACCCGCAGCTTTACCAAATACTACAAGGTCAAGCAATGAGTTTGTACCTAAACGGTTTGCACCATGTACAGATACACATGAACACTCACCGATTGCATAGAAACCTTTTACAGGTTTAGTGAAGTTACGTTCACCTGCATTGTGTGAATATACATCAGTGTCTTTGTCGTAACTTGCTTCAAGCGCAACTGTTTCTGGGCTTTCAGGCAATACAACTTGACCATGAATGTTTGTAGGAATACCACCCATTTGATAATGGATTGTCGGTACTACAGGAATTGGCTCTTTAGTGATGTCAACGTTCGCGAATTTCTTACCAATCTCAAATACAGATGGAAGACGCTTCATGATCGTTTCAGCACCCAAGTGCGTCATATCAAGCAAGATGTGATCTTTCTTCGGACCACAACCACGACCTTCTTTAATTTCTTGGTCCATAGAGCGTGATACGAAGTCACGTGGTGCCAAGTCTTTAAGAGTAGGTGCATAGCGTTCCATGAACGGCTCGCCTGAATCGTTACGAAGGATTGCACCTTCACCACGACAACCTTCTGTTAACAATACGCCTGCGCCAGCAACACCCGTTGGGTGGAACTGCCAGAATTCCATATCTTGTAATGGAATACCTGCACGCGCTGCCATACCAAGACCGTCACCAGTGTTGATATATGCGTTAGTAGATGCACGATACACACGACCCGCACCACCTGTAGCAAACAATGTTGCTTTTGCTTGGAATACAGCAATTTTACCCGTTTCTTGGTCAATTGCAGTCACACCAAGTACATCACCAGCGTCGTTACGGATTAAATCTAATGCAATCCATTCAACGAAGAACTGAGTACCCATTTTCACGTTGCTTTGATAAAGCGTATGAAGCAGTGCATGACCTGTACGATCGGCAGCAGCACAAGCGCGAGGTACAGCTTTTTCGCCGTAGTTCGCAGAGTGACCACCGAATGGACGTTGGTAAATTGTACCGTCCGCATTACGGTCAAATGGCATACCCAAGTGCTCTAACTCATAAACCACTTGTGGTGCTTCGCGCGTCATAAACTCAATCGCGTCTTGATCACCTAACCAATCTGAACCTTTTACTGTGTCATAAAAGTGGTAGTGCCAATTATCTTCTTGCATATTACCAAGAGATGCACCAATACCACCCTGTGCTGCCACAGTGTGCGAACGTGTTGGGAAAACTTTAGTCAGTACCGCAACTTTCAAACCCGCTTGAGCAAGCTGGTAAGACGCACGCATACCTGAACCACCACCACCAACGATGACTGCATCGAAAGTTTCGTGTGGAATATTTGTGTAATCTTCTTTAGGGTTTATAGCGCCCATGATTGTTTCCTATCAATTCACCCAAAAAATCTGGATCGCCCAGATTGCATATGCCAACACAGCAATAATCACTGCTGAAGTAAGCACCATACGCAAACCATTCGCCGAAGGACCCATTTGACGAGTCGTCACATAGTCTGTGAATACTTGCCACATACCAATCCAAGCGTGTGCAACAAGAGATAAGACTGACAATAAAGACATAATCTTCATTGGAGTTGTCATCATGAAGCCGTACCACTGTTCATAGCTGAAGCCGCTGTTACACAGGATCCAACCTAAAATAACAACAGTATAAACAGCCAAAATCACAGCACTAACACGTTGAATGAACCAATCGCGAGAACCCGAACCTGTAAAGCCTGTAGCACTTTTCATTAGAGTACGATCCATACAAATGACGCAACGATACCGATTGCAGACAAGATTAATGCGATTGTAGATGCCATGCGACCACTTTCAAGCTCTTCAGCCACACCAACGTCAGCAAGTAAATGCTTAACACCAGCGATAAAGTGGAAAATCAAGCCAGCTACAAATACCCATACGATAAAACGCACAACAAAACCATTTAGGATTTCTTGAACTTGTGCAAAACCTTCTGGAGATGACAATGATTTGTCCAGAAGCCACAATAGTACCGGTACGAGTAAAAATACGATGACACCAGAAAGACGGTGTAGAATTGATGCAATAGCCACAGGGGATTTTAAGTTTACTTCTAAAACTTGACCCATGGACAAATTGACAGGTCTGTTGCTTTTCACAGCGGGCATCCTGTAAGTAAAAACTCCATCCGGAGTTTGTTGGAATTAATTCGAAGGAAAGCTGGCAT
>JAHLFF010000292.1 GCA_018883945.1 Candidatus Acinetobacter avistercoris | reverse complement strand
ACACGGATGAGTATATTTCAGAAATCACTCAACGTTTGAATCAACGTCCAAGAAAAAGACTCGGCTTTAAAAGTCCGAGTCAGGTATTATGCCAACAACATGGTGTTGCACTTCAAACGATAATCTAAGTGTTATAAAATGAACGATATTCTAAAACAATAAGTTAAATATAAAATGAATAAAGCACTCGAAAAGCAATTAGAAGAACTGTTTTTACAGGCACTACATGAGCCAGCATATCGTGCTGAATTCTTAGAGCAACTCATGAATTCCGATATTTATTTTCCTGGCTCTACGGAGCAAATTGATGATTCTCAGACTCAAGAAAGATATTTGGAAGAGAATTCTACGGTGAATATCAAATCTTGGCCGAATGAGCAGTATGGTCGAATCATTCCGTTTTTTACATCGCTTGAAAAAATGAGTCTTGCCTTTGAATCACATGAAAATTTTATATGTTTGTCTTGTAAAGTTTTTTTTGAAATGACACAGGGATCATTGCTTATTCTGAATCCAGAATCGAATGCGATCAAAGAATTCACACCCTATGAAATTCAATATTTACTAGAGGGGGACTATAGTGATCAAAGTGAATCTCATGAAATAGAAGCTGAAACTGAGATCATGCTGGGACAACCTAAGCAACGCCCTGATTTTATGTTAGATCAATTGGCAAAATTATTCACTCAATACCCTGAAGTGGATTCAGCATTTTTTGCACAAAGTTATAATCCTGCAAGTGGTCAAGCACCTTCTTTGATTATCGGGTTATTATTTGGCGACGTACTAGAGACGGATAAAATGAATCGTCTACATGCGACGATTGGGCAAGTTGCAAATGATTGTTTGGAGGTGAAAATAACCGTTGATCTTCTCCATTTGGATCCACAAAAATCGGATCAAGATATCCATCATTATTTATTAAACCAAACTGACGCATTTTATATTCGCCAAAAACAACAGAAAAAAGGTTTCTTTGCTAAACTGTTTTCATAACGGGCATTGGTCAAATTTATGGAAAGTACGATGCAGCATGGTGCAATGCAATTGCTCTCAATGTGGCTCAAAGAGCGTAAAATACAAAACCATTCAGAACACACTTTAGATGCTTATTTTAGGGATGTATCTGGTTTTATTAATTTTTGCTACGCCAAAGAAATCGAACTTATCCAAGTTGAAGCTTCAGATTTAAGAGAATATCTCGCACTTAAAGTTGAAAAAGACCAGCTTAACTCGACCAGTTTACAGCGTCATCTAACTTCAATTCGACAGTTTATGAAGTGGGGAAAAGAAAATAATTATTTAGATATGAATCCAATTCATGACTTTAAAATCAAGCGACAATCGAGACCACTACCGGGAATGGTGGATATCGAAACTGTGAATCGAATACTCGATCAAGCTGCACCGATCAAACCGGTCGATCAACAACTGTGGATTCGTGATAAAGCTTTACTAGAATTACTTTATTCAAGTGGTTTACGACTGGCAGAAATTCAAGGCTTAGCAATAAAGGATATAGATTTTACTAGACAGCTTTTGCGTATAACGGGTAAGGGGAATAAAACCCGAATCGTTCCTTTTGGTTCTAAAGCAAAAGAAAGTTTGATTGAATGGTTAAAGGTTTATCAAATCTGGTGTGGAAAATTTGAAGCAGATTCTCCTGTTTTTATTTCTCAGTCTGGAAATGCTTTATCACCACGGCAAATTGAAAAAAGAGTGAAAATCCAAGCACAAAGAGCAGGGGTTAATGTCGACTTGCATCCCCATCTATTACGTCATTGTTTTGCCAGTCATATGCTTTCCAATAGCGGTGATTTAAGAGCTGTGCAGGAAATGTTAGGACATAGCTCTTTGTCAACGACACAAATTTATACTCAGTTGGATTTTGAGCGATTGGCACAGGTCTATGATCAGACACATCCAAGAGCGTCGAAGCGATAAAAAGTGTTTAGAGCATTATTATCTTAAATATATTGCTAAGGAATCTAATTAAATAAGCATAGGTTTTTATCGCTGTTGTATGAATGAATATCTGATGTGTAACATTCATTTTTTCAGATGCGGTTACAATATTTAAGAATAGAGCATCGTCAAACGCTGCTGCGAAAAAACTTAAGATTGATATCTGTTAGCACATGAAATTTCATGAGAATTTCTGATTCTTATTGGTTCTTTAACAGAGAAATCATTTTTGAAGATATTTGAAAAATTTAAATATTATTTGATGCTCATGCCTTATTTTTAGGTACTTTAAGTAAGTTTAATAATTTATTAAATCATCTAATAATATTAATTTATGGTGATTGAACTTTGCGATTTATTGATAGCGCTTGACCTTTTTTGGTCAATCAATGCTAAAGAGTAATTGTTTTTTTTAATTCACTCCTGTATATCTTTTTAATGCATATATTGGTGCTAATTTAAACAATTCACTTTTCGAATAAATGGATGCTTAGGTAGACAAATGATCCCTGAACTTGATGAAAAATATCAACGACTGACAACAGCGCAAAAAGAAATTTTTAAAGGATATGGGTTACGTCAGGTGAAACATTTTGTTGAAATTAGCCTACCTCAAATTATGAATGCGCTTCCAGATCAAGCAATTGTTCTTGGGGTAAATGCTGAAGGGAAAATTCAAGCCACCTGTTTAGCGACAGATGTTCATTATATTTGGATTTCTGACAAACAGTGGCAAGAGCGCACAAACCCCAATTTGAGTATAGACAGTAAAGAAGATTTTATCGAAGTTTGGAAAATATTCGCACTTGAACAATACGATTTGATCGATTTAAGTCATGTACATCGTGATTTTTTAAATCAGCAAGAGGCTTAAGGCACAAGTTAAAACTTTAAAACTTCAAAACTTAATTAAAACAATAAATTTAATCAATCTAATATTTAGATGCATTGAAAGTTATTGTTTTATTTTAATCAGACCAATCGTTTGTATGATGCATAAATTGTGCAGCTGTAATCGCATATAGAATATGTTGTTTTAATGGGCTATTTTCAGCAACGTCAGGGTGTTCAAAGCTTTAAATTTCAGACATGCCTAAACGTTGCATGAGATTTTTAGAGGGATGATTCAAAGAAGCGGTAAATGCCACGATTTGATCTAATCTTAAAGTATTAAAACCAAAGTTTAAGCTCGCAACCGCTGCTTCATAAGCATAATACTTAAGTAAAATCCTGTCGCCAAGCAGAACGTTTTAAACGCCAACCAATTTCAGTACAAGGTGAAAATTCAAACTTTGTGGGCTGAGCATGTAGACCTATAAATCCTAAAAATTCTCCTGTTTCTTTTAGCTCCAGCGCCCAGAAATCCCAACCTTGTTGTTCAATAAAACTTTGAATTAATCGCGCTAAACGCTGACTTTCTGCCGCAGTCAAGCGTTGAGGGAAATAACGCATGACGTCCTGATCTTGATACATTTCATAAAAAGTCTTTAGATCTGAATCCTGACAAGCCCTTAAGATTAATCTGGGTGTTTCAAGTTGAATTGTCATTTAATCTCTGCCCATCAAATAAACGATGTCCATCAAAGCTGATCGAGTGGGAGTTGAAAACTTTGTTTGATAATTTGACTGGGCAAATCTGTTTTAACGCTGGTGATACCATTTTTTTTGGTTAAGTGTGCAGATTGAAACTTTCGGTAACTTTCAAGATCTGATACCACGACTTTAAGCATGGCATCACATTCACCTAAAATAATATAGCATTCCATCACTTGTGGAAGCTCTCTCATCGCTTCAATGAATTTATCAATCGTTTCAGCATCTTGACCCAATAACCAAATTCGAGAAAAAAGGATGAGTTGTAAACCGATTTTTTGAGGATCAACGACCGTGGTGTAATTTTGAATGACACCTGCTTCTTCTAATATTTTGACTCGACGTAAACAGGAGGAAGGAGATAAGCCAATTTCCTTGGCTAAATCGTTATTTTGGATTCGCCCATTCTTTTGTAAAGCATGAATGATACTTTTATCAGTTCGATCTAGCTTTACTGAAATAGAATTTGAAAGTAGCTTCATATATTAGAATATAATTTGAAAATTAATATAAAAAATAGAATATTTGAAATCCTATTTTATGTAAATACGAAGATACTACTTTTTCATTTTAGTGGATTGAAATGGAATAAGAAAATGTCCCTCTACGCGCTTTTTGCCTTAACAGTACTGCCGCTTATCTTTACCCCAGGTCCTGACATGTTGTTTATCTTGTCTCAGGTGATGACTAAAGATATCAAAGCGGGCATAAAAGCGACTCTAGGCGTTTGCATGGGATATTTAATACATTCGATTTTGGTAGCATTGGGTATTGCCGCAATTATCGTATCGTTTCCTGTGCTATTTGAAACAATCCGTTGGTTAGGTATCGCATATTTACTTTTTCTTGCAACAAGTTTGCTGAAATCAGTTTTTGGCCCGAAAAAAATAATCATTGATATGAAGCATACCGCTAGCCCCATTCAAAAAGGTTTTTTTACAGCATTATTAAATCCCAAAGGAATGCTAATTTATTTCGCTATTTTACCTCAGTTTATGACGAAGACCGGTAATACAGTGATTCAGGGTCTACTTTTATCATTCATTTTTATAGGTTTATGTTTTGTGGTGTATTCGAGTCTCAGTTTTGTTTTTGCTAAACTGACTCAAAAATCCAATATTGATGAACGTAAACAGAAATGGGTTGATGGTGGATCAGGTGTGTTATTGGCTCTCGCTGCAAGTTGGCTAATGAGTCATTAATCTCTATATTATGCTTCTTCCAAAAGTCGTTATTCATCATCTATTAGCAAATATAGAGTGCTAAAAATAAACATTTTTTGAGTATTTAAATTTATAAAGCACGTCTCATTATCTTTTTAATAGCGTGCTTTTTTTATACATTATGATTTCGTCTGAATATTGTTCATCGATTTTGTATTTAATTGTAAGGTTTTATGAGAATGCTGTCTTAAATGACAGAATTTAACAAATCAGACAAATAGGTAATATAGAGAGAAAGCGATGAACTTTTGCGGAAATTAATTCAATCAATCAAAAAAATTTATGATACTCATGAATTAAAAAAATAATATAAATCAAAGCTTAAAATAATTTAAATAGTCTTTGATTATAAACAAGTTATTTAGCTAAAAATATTATTGAACGCATCAGTAAGTATTTATTCACTATTTTTTCCACACTTTTGCGAATTGTGACTTGACCGAAATGCCAATCACATTGCAAGATAGGGCACCTAAAAATTTTAAATGAAGAGTTATTATAACTTTTCTTAATATTTACTTTTGATATAACAGCCGAGGATTACATGAAGGCTCTTGTTGCTGTAAAGCGTGTGGTTGATGCCAACGTCAAAGTTCGTGTTAAACCTGACAATAGTGGCGTTGATCTAACAAACGTTAAGATGTCGATTAACCCATTCTGTGAAATCGCAGTGGAAGAAGCGGTTCGTTTAAAAGAAAAGGGAACTGTTTCAGAAATCATCGTTGTTTCTATTGGTCCTAAAGAAGCGCAAGAACAAATCCGTTCTGCGATGGCGCTTGGTGCAGACCGTGGTATTTTGGTTGAAACTGCTGATGAGATCGGTGCACTTGAAGTGGCTAAGATTCTTAAAGGCATCGTAGAGCAAGAAAAACCAGAACTTATTCTTCTAGGTAAACAAGCAATTGATGACGACTCGAATCAAGTTGGTCAAATGTTGGGTGCTTTACTTGGTGCGGGTCAAGGTACATTTGCTTCAGTAATTAAAGTTGAAGGCACTACTGTACAGGTGACTCGTGAAGTTGATGGTGGTCTACAAACTGTAGAACTTAACGTTCCTGCGATCATTACGACAGATTTACGTTTGAATGAGCCACGTTATGCGGCACTTCCAAACATTATGAAAGCGCGTAAAAAACCGCTTGATACTAAATCTCCTGCAGATTATGGCGTAAATGCTGGCACTAAGCTTAAAACAGTTAAAGTTGAGCCGCCTGCAGATCGTAAAGCTGGCGTACAAGTGAAGTCTGTAGATGAGCTTGTGGATAAACTTAAAAACGAAGCGAAAGTGATCTAATACAGAAGGATAAAAATCATGAGTATTTTAGTTATCGCGGAACATGACAACAAAGCACTGAATGGTGCAACGTTAAACGTTGTTGCTGCGGCTCAAAAAATTGGTGGTGATATCACTGTATTGGTTGCAGGTTCAGGTGCTCAAGCTGTTGCAGACCAAGCTGCTCAAGTGGCTGGTGTAAGCAAAGTATTACTTGCTGACAATGCTGCTTATGCAAACCAATTGGCTGAAAATGTTGCGGCATTAGTGGCTGATTTAGGTAAGGGCTATAGCCATATCTTTGCTGCTTCAACGTCTAACGGTAAAAACGTACTTCCACGTGCTGCTGCACTTCTAGATGCAAGCATGATCACTGATATTATTTCAGTTGAAAGTTCTAAAACGTTTAAACGTCCGATTTATGCTGGTAATGCAATTGCAACTGTAGAATCATCAGAAGATGTTGTGCTAGGAACGATTCGTGGCACTGCATTTGATCCAGTCGCTGCAACAGGTGGTTCTGCTGCTGTTGAAGCTGTGAGTGACGTTAAAGATACGAGTATTTCTAAGTTTATTTCTGAAGAGATTGTTAAATCTGAACGTCCTGAATTAACGGCTGCTCGTATTGTGGTTTCAGGTGGTCGTGGTGTAGGTTCAGGTGAGAACTATCACTCTGTACTTGATCCATTGGCGGATAAGCTTGGTGCAGCACAAGGTGCTTCACGTGCGGCAGTTGATGCTGGTTTTGTACCAAACGATATGCAAGTCGGTCAAACAGGTAAAATTGTTGCACCAGACCTATATATTGCTGTGGGTATTTCAGGTGCGATTCAGCATTTGGCTGGTATGAAAGATTCTAAAGTGATCGTTGCGATCAACAAAGATGAAGAAGCACCAATCAATGCAGTAGCTGATTACTGGTTAGTTGGTGATTTGAATACAGTTGTACCAGAATTGGTGTCTAAGATCTAAATTATAGATCTTCTATGCTTAATAAAAATGCTCTAAAGAAATTTTAGGGCATTTTTATTGTTTTTAATAACGTATTTTTTTATGCTCAGTTTAAAATTGATAATCAAGAGGATGTATATTAAATAATAAAGTTATCAAGAATTTAATTTTTCTCTACATGGTAAAATATTTCGAAACTGAAAAATGTGTGATCAAATAATTAAAGATGAAAATGGAATTTTCTAAAAAACCATAAATGTGTTGTTATTACGTTAACGAAAATTGTGATATTATTCGCCATTCTTTTTTTTTAAGCTTTGCTCATAAATACGGCTATTGTATGGGTGGGGGAGTATTGTCTTGCTGGTTGATACAAGGTTATCTTGGCCGATTTTCGTCATTCTTTTCTTATGTATAATCTTTCCATTTCTCGATGGCATTCAATTTACATTTTTGGGTGAGACTGAAGTTCGTCTTATTGAAAATATGCAGGCATTTTTGTTGCTATTTTTCGCTCTCTTTAGCTATTTTTATATGCGTCCTTTTGAGCTTCAAAGAGGGCAGAAGCAATTCTGGTTATGGGCGATATGTTGGTGGTTAGTCCTGTTTGGACGTAGTACCAGTTGGGGGCGTGACTACCTGCCAGAAGTGCCTAAAATTTATTTTAGAACCATTTCTATCCTACTCATTGCGTCTGTCGTATTGCCGTTATTTCAGTCTAGTTTGCGCCAGGAGATTGTGCATAAGTTTAAAACATCAGCCATACCTATATGGGGGCTAGTGGTTGCTTTTATCGGTCTAATTGTTTCTGATGCAGTTGAACACCATCGTTATATTGGTACTTTGTTTTTAACGGATAACTCCAATAAAAACTTGATTGAAGAGTTGTATGAATTTCCCTTGATTTTGGGATTATTTGTGGTTGCATATGGTTTGATGAAAGCTGAAAAAAATAAGAACGAAAAACGTTGAATGCAATATAAAACGTACAGAACATTGATATTTTAAGCTGTCATTTTAGAACCTCCTTTTTAGGAGGTTTTTGCTTTTTTATGACAATATTTTGAGTGAAATCTTATATCTATTTGTCAGATATTTTTGATTCCATAAATGTTTGCAAATCAAATCCTAAATTTAAGAAAATTAACAATATTAAGATGCCTTGGAAGGCATTAAAAAATGACTTTTTATGCTATAATCGAGGGCTGAATTTTAGATTTTAATCCCGTGTTTTTGGGGGTTAATTTTTTGCAAGATTGATTATATAAATCGAACAGTTATTAAGACGCTGTTTGTAATAAGGAGTATGCATGAGCGTATCGGAAATTAGACCGATTGCCATTGAGGATGAACTGAAAAGCTCATATCTCGACTATGCTATGAGTGTCATTGTATCTCGTGCATTACCAGACGTCAGAGATGGTTTAAAACCTGTTCATCGTCGTGTGCTATTCGCTATGCACGAATTGGGCAATGACTATAACAAAGCGTATAAAAAATCTGCACGTGTGGTCGGTGACGTAATCGGTAAGTATCACCCACATGGTGATTCGGCTGTTTATGAAACTATCGTTCGTATGGCTCAAGATTTTAGCTTGCGTTATCAATTGGTTGATGGTCAAGGTAACTTTGGTTCAGTCGATGGTGATAGCGCAGCAGCAATGCGTTATACCGAAGTTCGTATGCGTAAATTGACTCACGAACTTTTGGCAGATCTAGAAAAAGACACTGTAGAGTGGGAAGATAACTACGACGGTTCTGAGCGTATTCCACAGGTGATGCCAACACGTGTGCCAAACTTACTCATTAACGGTGTAACTGGTATTGCAGTGGGTATGGCGACCAATATGGCGCCTCATAACCTGACTGAAGTGGTTAATGCGTGTCTCGCTTATGCAAATAATCCGAATATCAGTATTGAAGGATTAATGGAGCATATTTCAGGTCCAGATTTCCCTACAGGCGGTATCATTTACGGAAAATCAGGGATTGTTGATGCTTACCGTACAGGTAAAGGTCGTCTGCATATTCGTGGTAAATATCACTTCGAAGAAGATCCTAAAAACGGTCGTACTACGATTGTTTTCACTGAAATTCCATATCAAGTCAATAAAGCAAGAACCATTGAGCGTATTGCTGAACTCGTAAAAGAGAAAAAACTCGAAGGTATTTCTGAGTTACGTGATGAGTCTGATAAAGATGGTATGCGTATCACCATTGACTTAAAACGTGGTGAAAATGCTGAAGTTATTGTGAACAATTTGTTCCAAAACACGCAGTTGGAAAATTCGTTCAGTATCAACATGGTGTGTCTAGACAATGGACAACCGAAGTTGATGAACTTGAAAGACATCGTTGCGGCATTTATTCGTCATCGTCAAGAAGTGGTGACGCGTCGTACGATGTTCGAACTTCGTAAAGCACGTGAACGTGGTCATATCTTAGAAGGTTTGACGGTTGCACTTGCAAATATCGATGCAATTATTGAAACCATCAAAACGTCTGCAAATCCTACTGAAGCACGTGAGCGTTTACATGCTGGCGAGTGGAATGCGGGTGGCGTCGTTGCACTACTTGAAAAAGCGGGTTCGGTTTCGGTACGTCCTGAAATTATTGAAGGTGAAGACCTGTCTAAGCCATATGGTTTTGATGGTGGTGTTTATCGTTTGTCACCGACTCAAGTGGGTGCAATTCTAGAATTACGTTTACATCGTTTAACGGGTCTTGAACAAGATAAGTTACATGCTGAATATTCTGAAATTTTAGCGCAAATTGCTGAATTAACAGCGATCTTGAATGACTTTGATTTATTGATGGATGTTATTCGTGAAGAGTTGGCATTAATCCTTCAGCAATACGGTGACGGTCGTAAAACTTCAATTGTTGAATCACGCATCGATTTTTCACGTGAAGACTTAATTCCTGAAGAGCAAATGGTGTTAACTGTTTCTCAAACAGGTTATGCGAAAACTCAACCTTTGTCTGATTATGCCGCTCAGCGTCGTGGTGGCCGTGGTAAATCTGCAACATCGATGAAAACTGATGATTACATTCAGCATCTGATTGTAACGTCGAATCATGCAACGGTATTGTGTTTTACCAACGTGGGTAAAGTGTATCGTCTGAAAGTTTATGACGTACCGCAAGCGTCTCGTGGTTCTAAAGGTCGCCCAATGGTGAATCTATTGCCATTGGATGCAGATGAAACCATCACTGCTATCTTGCCAGTAATTGATGCGCCGAAGAAATTTAAAGATCGTCTAGCAGAATTCAAAACTTTTGTAACGATGAATGCAGTAAAACTTCAAGAAAACGAAGTGATTAATGGTCATTTTGCTGAACTTGAAGCAGCCTTGACAGCGTCTGAAGACGGTGCAGATGATATCTCTGATGCATTACGTGTTCAGTTGAAACAGTTAGGTCTAGAGTTATCTACTACTGATCTTGATGATGAGATCATCAATGATTTTGCACAACAAGCTGAAGCTGTCCGTAAGAACTTCTATGTCTTTATGGCAACGGAATATGGCACGATTAAGCGTGTAGAGTTAGAGCAGTTCAGTAACGTTCGTTCAAATGGTTTACGTGCCATTGAATTGAATGGCGATGACACTCTGATTGGTGTTGCAATTACGGATGGTGAACAGCAGATTATGTTGTTCTCGAATGAAGGTAAAGCGATTCGTTTCGCTGAAACAGACGTTCGCTCGATGGGTCGTTCTGCCAAAGGTGTACGCGGTATGCGTGTGACCATTGGTTCAGCGCAAGTTGAAGAAACCGAAGATGCTGATGTAGAAGTTGAAGATGATGAAAATTCTGATTCAGTTCTAATTAGTCGCATTGTTTCTTTGGTGGTTGTGCCTGAAACAGGTGAAGTACTGTGTGCCTCTGAAAATGGTTACGGTAAACGTACCCCAGTAGACGATTTCCCTACCAAAAAACGTGGTGGTAAAGGTGTGATTGCACTTAAAACTTCTGAACGTAATGGTGAGCTTATCGGTGCTGTTTCAATTGATGCATCTAAAGAGTTAATGTTGATTTCTGATGGCGGTACATTAGTACGTACGCGTGCTTCTGAAGTGGCACAAACTGGCCGTAATGCTCAAGGTGTACGTCTGATCCGCTTAGGTAATGACGAATTACTGGTGGGTGTGGTTTCTGTTGAAGCTGTCGAAGAAGATGAGTTTGTAGAAGTGATTGAAGGTGAAGAGCTTTCAACTGAGCAAGTTGAAGCGACTGAGGTTCAAGAGATAGATACAACTGATACTGACGAAAAGCCTTTAGATGAATAATCTATAGAAAAATAAAAAAGGACGCTTCGGCGTCCTTTTTTATTTAGAAAATTATTTAGAATGAGAGAATCATGTTTTATTGTCCAGACAAAATATTTTATATGTGAATACTGATGATGAAAATTAGAAACAACGTCATATCATCTTAAAACTGTTTGCTTAAACGACGGTAGCCAAAGAAGAAACATAGAGATCCAACAATCAATAAATAGCACAACTTAGTCGTGACGATGGCAATACTAACGCCCATTTGATTTAACTGGATAAACATTTGCACGATTTGAGTGGAGGGAAGGGCTTGCCCCAATAGTTGCATCCAGTGAGGCATTGCTACATGTGGCCAGGCAACCCCAGATAACATAAACAGTGGAATAGATGTAAAAACAATAACATGACCCGCACGTTCGGGCATATCTAGATAACTGGCCAAGAGACAAGTGAGTCCAATAATACAAAAGATCGAGATGGGTACTGCCATCAACATGCCAAAGAAATTCCCGCCACGTGGATAATCAAAGAACCAGAGCGTGAAGCCAAATAAATACAGACAGCCTAAGCAGCCAATACTAAAGATGGCTAAGCACATCCCGATAAAACTATTAAGATTAAAGCTTGTTTTTCGTTCCCGATAGACTGCAATGAGCATACTTAAACCTAAAAAAATGGTCTGATGAATAATAAGCGGTGCAACTGCGGGAAAAACATAACTGCCATAACCTGAAAGCGGATTAAATAATGGAATTTGATGAACCGATATCGCAGGGTTAAAAGCGGAAATTTGATTAAAACGTTCAGTATATTCAGCCAAACTATTTTCAATAGAAGATGCCAAACCTAGTCCAATTTGCTTGGTGACTAAAAAGTTGGCTGCACTTAAATACAAGCCTATTCCGCCATTTTCTCCATGATGAATACTGTGCGATAAATTTGCGGGCAATAATAAAATACCATCGGCTTTTTTTGCTTCTACCCATTGCTTCGCTTCACTAAAATTAGCAGTGACAGCTTTGATATCGACACTGGGGCTTTGACTGACTTGGTTAATAATATTTGCAGTAAGCGTACTTTGCTCTTCATCGACTATGATTATAGGTAAGGATTCAGCTTGCTGCGCCTGATAAGCTGTCGGGTAAAAAAAACTATAAAAAATTACGGATAAAATGAGTGTCGTAAAAATACTGCTATGCCCGACAATATCTTTAAACGTAAGACAATACGCCTGCCAGAGGGATTTCATTTAATCACTCCTTGACGTATTTTCTTCAAACAGAGGTAGGAAATGAGTCCATAAACGATCACATATAGCGCGAGAATCATGAGTGGTTGTAGAGAAATATGTATTGGACTACCCATAACCCATTGCTCTATTTGTAATTGAGCATAAGGCGTAAAAGGAATAATATTCGCCCAAAATTGAGTAAAAGCGGGTGCATTATTTAAGGGTAAAGTTACACCAGCAAAGCTCAGAGATGAACCACCATAGACGGCAATAATGCCGAAAGATTTAGTCAAATCTTGAGTGGCCAGAACAACAGCTGAGCTTAAAAAAGCATAAGCACTATAAAATAGAATTTGTCCGATCAATATCATCCAGAGTGAGCCTGCAATAAACCAGCCTCGATATTCGACCAACCACAACATCCATACCCAAGTCCAAGCGCAAAAAATCAGAATATAGACTAGATTTTTTGAAATTAAAGCAGTCCAAATTGATGGATAATTTAACCAGTCTTGTAGAGTGTGACGTTTAAGCTCTTGTCCTACTGCAAATGCTACACAGCAACAAAGCAACAAGTGAAGAATGGCTGGAATCATATATGGTTCTAAATATAATTCGTAGTTAAGATGTGGATTGTAGAGCGGAGAGATTTTAATGTTTGCGATTGGCGCATCTAAATAGGGAATGACATTGCCCAAATACTCATCGCGACTAAACTCGGCAATGGCTTGTAGCGAACTGAGTAACATGGCAGATGAAATCGTATTACCTATACTGAAATAGCTTTGATTAAACGCAATACTGATATTCGCATCTTTTGCTTGAACCAAACGCTGCTCTGCGCCATTGGGTATGTGAATATAGCCCCAAATTTTATTTTCATTGAGAAGTTTTTCGACCTCATGGGATTGAGTAGAGACTGTGTGAATTTTTAAGCTGTGATTGAGAGCAGCATGTGCATAGATCGAATGGCTCAAACGACTTTGATCTTGATCAATGATCGCAATCGGAAGATGGTCAGGTTTGCCTTGTGCAAACATGGTAGTAAATAAAATAATAATCAATGCAGGTGCGAGTGTGACTAAGCATAAGTCCCATTTTTCACGCATGAGATAGTCTAACTCACGCTTCATTCCTGCCCAAAATCCTTGAGACATTATTTGGGCTCTTTAATTTTAAAAAGAACGCTCATGCCGACTTTCAACTCAGGCATTTCAGTGGGTGGTACAAGATGGACTTTAAAACTTCTGACGTCATAACCGCCAGTTTGGCGCGTAGTTTTAATGGTCGCAAACTCACCTTCAGCACTAATCGTTTTTATTTTGAAAGTTACTGTTTTGTTTAAAGCGGGAATAAAGCCTTCAAGCGTTTGATGGTTTGTCAGTGCTGGATATTGATCTTCACGTATATTTAAACTGACCCAACGTTCAGCTGAGATTAAACTGACGACAGGTACAGCCGTGGCGACCAACTCTGTCAGATTGCCATAAGTTTTAGAAACAGTACCATCAATGGGAGACATTAAAACAGTTTCAGCTTCTAAGGCATTGGCTTCATTCACTGCAGCTTGAGCAATTTCAACTTGTGCATCGGCAGAGCTTTTTTGTTGTGGTGTGCTACCACGCTGAGAACGCGCATATTGTTGATAGGCTGCTTCAGTCATTTGTGCAGTGGATTGCGATGCAGCATAGAGTTCGTCACGACGTTGTTTTGAAATTACGCCTTCTTTAAATAAATTTGCACCACGCTGATAAGAAATTTTGGCTAAATTTTGTTGTGCTTTCAAGGCTTGCCAATTGGCATATAGGCTCGCGGTATTTTCATCTTGAGAGCCTCGATCTGCGGTTGATTGTAAAGCTAAAGCAGATTGTAATGCGGCCAATGCTTGTTGTTTTTTGGCTTCAATTTCAGGGCTTTTTAAGCGTATTAAGATTTGTCCTTTTTTGACGACATCACCTTCCTGCACCAAAATTTCATCAATACGACTGGGCAGTTTAGTGGCCACTTGTATCGTTTCCGCTTCAACTCGACCTTGAAGTTCAATTTCACTGGGTTGATAGCTTTTCCACAAACCAAAAACAATTATGGCTAGAATAATGGGAATGAAAGCCAACATTAAATACTTTTTCTTAGAGGATAAAGGTTCTTTTTCTAAGATCATTTCAGAATTTTCAGGCTCATCATTCAGTATTGAAGTTTCTTCATTATCGTTATCATTTGGGTGCTGAGGATTGGTCATGGCTTACTCCAAGGCACGAATATAGTGAGTGTTGGCATGCTGTATATAGTTCGGAAATGTCGCAATCGATCCATGGCTTTGCAGCAAAGTCGCTAGAGAAATGACATATTTATAAGCATTCACTGCTGTTTCAGCTTTTAAGCCATTTAAAATATTTTGTGCATCAATCACTTGATACGCCGTGCCAACATCTTCTTTGAAAGAGAGCTCTTGAATGCGTAAATTTTCCTGAGCAGCTTTTATATTCTGTTGTAAAAGTACATCACTTCGCTGTGCGCTTATGGCTTCACTATAAGATTTATAAATTAAACTTTCGAGTTCTTGCTGAGTACGTGCAGTGAGTAACTCAGTGGCATCACGTTTCAATTCGGCAGCTTGAATATTTTTATTTTTATCAACTCCTGAAAATAGGTTGTAACGCGCGGCAACACCAACAATCCAGTTTTCATTTTGATCCAAACTATATTCACCAAATGCGAAAACATTGGGTTTTTTCGAGGCTTGCTGCACTTTGATATTGGCATTTGCCAATTGAGTGTCCATTTGCATTTTCTGAATCAATGCAGAGTTTTGGCTAAATGTTTTGAGTAAGTTGTTCAGATCTTGAGGTTCGGAGCGGTTCACAAATAGAGGCGTACTTAATTCAGTGACACTGCTTTGTTGTAATAGATTAGACAGTTGAAATAAAGCAGCAGATAAGTTGGCTTGGTTATTTTGCGCCGTGCGTTCTGCGTTATTTCTTGCAACTTCAAATTGCATACGCTGACCTTTGCTTAAGAAACCTTGCTGCTCCATTTTTAGGGCATTGCGGTAATGCTGCTGCATCGTCTTTAAATTAGATTGTGCTGCTGTATGTAATTGTTTTTGTAGTTGTACATTGAAATAGGCTTGGATCAGTTCAAAACGTTGTAGGTCTTGTTGTTCCTGATTATTTAATTGACTACGACTAGATTGAATCTTAACAACGTCCTTAGCACTTGAGGTCAAACCACCTGTATATAGAGGCATCATGATAGATATTGTCGGGCGAATAACCTGATCTTCTAGAACGACATTCTCGGTATCTGGAATGAGACCAATCCCACTATGAATGGTGTTGTTGATGCCACTACGCAAAGGATCAGTGACACCAGAGGATAAACCCGATGAACTTTCCCATTGGCTGATTTGACCGTTAATACCTTGTGAAAGTGAACTCTCTAAGTTGTTTTTAAGCTGTTGAAGTGGAATATCTACTTCGCTATGAAAAGCATAAGCGCGTACGTTTAAATCGATACGTGGTAAGCCTAATCCTTTGGAGGCTTCAGCTTCAAGTTTTGCCGCTTGTTCTAAGTTGTTATAGGCCTGAGAGCTATATGAAGATTGCAGCAATTGCCGTTCGGCATCTTGAAAACTCAAACTTTGAGCTTGTGCAAATATACTACTGAGCAGCGTAATGCTGAGTAGAGTCAATTGAAAATTATATTTTTTGCTATTTTTATTTTGAGTCATAAATCAATCAGTTAAATGAAAGAGATGAAGTGATTTTATCTATTATAAATGAACTCATGAAGAGAGCGTATAAAAACTAAATTTATAGTTTAGCTCGCCATAAATAGGAAGCTTTTTTGGCCTTTATCTATCCTAAAATAATTCGGAATTTTAGTTATTTAAATCAATAGATGCTAAACAATGCTTGATGTAAATGAACTTGATATAGTTGTTCGAGGAAATTCGAAATAACTTTAAAATTTGATTTACCGTTTATTTTTTGGATAAGACTCATTATCTTGTTTGAGTAGGGTGAATGATCGGCGCTTTGCAGTTTATTCTTGGTAAAAAGCGTGAATATATTAGATCTCTTTCATAAGTCTCTTTCGTAAGCCCTTTTAATAATTAGATTCTTTAATAAACTTATCATCAGTATTCCCTCATCATAGCCTTTTTCCAGCGAGAGAAAGAATTTTTGTATATCCATTTATTGCTGCTCAAAGATTATTTTGAAGTACGAAAGATTTTTTTTGATGTCGTTACTATATTTTTGATAGATATAACTCGGTATTTCTATCTAATTTATCCACATAATTATGAATAACATTTTAAAACCAATTTCATTAAATGTTCAGGTTTAATCTATCTACTCAATCTATATTGATTTTTTAACTGTATCTTAGGTCTTATATTGGAATAATTTTGTGCAAGACAGTATTAGATATGATTAAATGCCATCATTTTATTGTGTTTCACTCTGAAAGGAAAAATCATGCGCGCGTACAATTTCTGTGCTGGTCCTGCTGCATTACCCACTGCCGTACTCGAAAAAGCTCAAGCTGAAATGCTGGATTGGCAAGGCAAGGGACTTTCCATTATGGAAATGAGCCACCGTAGCAAAGACTATGTTGCTGTTGCTGAAAAAGCAGAAGCTGACCTACGTAAACTCATGAATATTCCTGAGAACTATAAAGTATTGTTCCTTCAAGGTGGCGCATCTCTACAATTCTCTGCGATCCCTTTAAACCTTTTAGGTAAAAATAATAAAGCTGATTATATCCATACCGGTATTTGGTCTGAGAAAGCATTAAAAGAAGCACAACGCTATGGCGACATTAATGTAGTCCAAGCTGGTACAAGCATAGATGGTAAGAATGCCATTACAGATCAAAGCACTTGGACGTTGTCTGAAGATGCTGCCTACGTGCATTATGCGGATAATGAAACCATTGGCGGTCTACAATTTGCCAATGTTCCTAAAACAGATAAGCCTTTAGTGGTCGATTTGTCTTCAAGCATTTTATCGGCTCCGATTGATGTCACTCAATTTGGTCTAATCTACGCGGGTGCTCAGAAAAATATTGGCCCTGCAGGTCTGACCTTGGTCATCATTCGTGATGATTTACTGGATCAATCGAAACCAGAAATTCCAAGCATCTTAAAATATGCTGACCAAGCTAAAAATGATTCAATGGTAAATACACCATCGACTTATGCATGGTACTTGTCTGGTTTAGTTTTTGAATGGTTATTGGCACAAGGCGGTGTTGAAGCGATTCACAAGGTGAATACTGCTAAAGCTGAATTACTTTATGGCTATATTGATTCAAGTGATTTTTATGCCAATCCTATTGCTCTAGAAAATCGTTCAATTATGAATGTGCCATTTACTTTGGCGAAACCTGAGTTAGAAAAGCAATTCTTACAAGAAGCAGAACAGCATCGTTTATTAAATCTTGCTGGTCACCGTTCTGTTGGTGGTATGCGTGCGAGTATTTACAATGCTGTGCCTTTAGAAGGGGTTCAAGCTTTGGTCAACTTCATGGATGACTTTGCAAAACGTAATGCTTAATAAATAACTTCGTATAAAAAAGCCCTCAAATTGAGGGCTTTTTAAATCTTTTAGTAAAATTTGAAATCTGAATGAAATAAAAAATGGTCAGAATGTAGGAAAAACGCCAAGCAAATGTAAAATCATGGCAGACAAAAACATACCTAAAACAAAGAAGCAGTAAGCCCCCGTATCTATTCGAATTCTAGGACGAGTGTGGTTAATTAAGCTTGTAGATTGTTCTGGTATAATTTTCATTCAGGAGCCTAAATTTTACTTTTAGTGAAATCCTACTTATTTACCGTATTTTTAGCATAAATATTGGCCTGAATCCAGATATTTCCACGTATATATTGACCAATTTCAAAATCTTTGTGCAAATTGTCCTGTGTAGCGATACGAATCAGTACTGCGGGCTGATTTTCATCCAGAATCAAAGTGACATCGTAGATGGTATATGACTGATCCATAAACTGCATATCGGTCTTACCGACAACTTTGCCTTGAAACCAAGCTTCGTCTTCTTGGCCCATGGTTTCGCCATATAAATAGGCCACCATCTTAGAAAAATCAACGGTTACAGGTTCTTTGTCAAATTCATTTTTAGGTTCCCACGCATCAATCTGTTGTTGCAGGTTTTCAGGAGGGACACCGTTATTTTCACTCAATATTTCATTTAATGCTCGATGATGTTTGATCGAAGCTGGATCATCTACAATAATTTGCTCTTGGTCTGATACTTTTTCGAGTGCATATGCCCATGCATTTAGTTGTACTTTATAACTTTGATCTTTTTGATATTGCGCATGGTTGACTGAATACAGACTATCAAAAGCATACACTACGCTGTTTTGTCCAACTTTAAGCTGAAGTACGGCTTGAGTGTTTGAGTTACAGGTAATGATTCTGTCAATGCTTGCATTGAGTGTATAGGGGCTTTCGAAAACAGGGAATGCTGTTTTTACCGCCTTAGGTTTATTGTCTTCAACAGCGATGACTTGTGAAATCTGAATAGCGGAATCACTTGGACCTTTGATAAGCCATGTGCTGACGTCCATATCATTTTCTTGTTCACAGATACCCATGGGCATAATAGGAGCATCGAGCGCCAAACCTAACCATTTTGGGACATCATTGCTTGGATCTTCTGTCAGGAGGTTCCAGTGTTCTACATGGCTGCCAAAGTTCTGATCTTCTATGCGAATAATTTCTGGTCTGTTTTGATTGTTCATATGCTCATTTTAAATTTGAGTGACTTATGATATTAATATCGTGGGTAATGAGTAGATTTCAAGTCTGTATATGTTATTTCTTTTTTGAAAGCATAGATTTATGCATACTATTGTTTGATAGGTTTAGGAAATGAAAAAGAGCACCTAAAGTGCTCTTTAAACGATAATCTAAGCCGTTTAAAACTTAAATGTAATATCTGCGATAAATCGACGTCCTTCTTCTGAAAATACTTTATTATCAGTAGTGACGACTTGATTTTTCTTATTCAGAACATTACTCACAGTTAATCCGAATGTTAAAGCTTGATTGGCTGTTGATTTCAAATTATAGGTAGCGCGAGTGTCCCAAGTGAATTTGCTCGGAAAATCCTCTAGCTCGTAAATAGTGGCTTCTATACCATCAATTGAGATCAAGTTTTTAGTTTTTGTATAATTCGTTGAACCTGAACGATAATTAAAAAAGTTATTCCAAGCCCATGTTGCATCTGGTGATTGTATTAACCAGTTAAAGCGTGCAGTGAATGGGGAGTCCTTTGTAGGTAATGAACCGACCTGATATAGGTTTCCATCAGCATAGGCCCATTTGTCCATGTTTAAGCTGTTTGTATCACGATAAGTTGAAATATAAGTATTATCTTCAATATAACTGAGGCCTAAATTAAATGTGTGCAGTGTTCCCAACAGTGAATAAGGTAAGGTATTTGCGAGTGTGATGGTGTAAGTGTCTGCTTTGCCAGAGTCAATATTTTCAAAAGACTTGAGTTGTGCATTTTGGCGAATGGTATTTTTAAAATCGCGGTTGACCCACTTTAAGCCCCATTGCAAATTTGCAACATCACCATTTAAGCCAAACATGATTTCATCACTATAAGGTGTATCAAGGTCAGTGGCTTTTGTACCTAAAGTCCCTGCCTCAGATTCAATCTGCCATCCGAAGTTATTTGACGCATTCCAGTGACTATCGTACTCATCATCTCGTGACAGGTTAAACTTAAAAGTATTTTGTTTTTCTTGTAATTCAGTCACTAAATAGGTTGAACCATAATAACGATTATATCCCCCAGTCAATTTTAAAGCTTGATTACCGAAAGGGGTGTATTCAATTGAGCTACGCGGTGCGATATTTAGATTGGATGCCAAAGAGTCGTAATCCGCGCGAACGCCAAATCGTGCTTTTAAGTTCTTAAAGGTGATTTGATCTTCAATAAAACTAAACCATTGATCCTGACGGGCGCTGAGTTTAGCTGTGCTATACAGTATTCCTTTCTTAAAATATTGCCCATTCCATTGTTGCCACTCGGGATCTTTGCTTGCAGGTTTATATGCTAATGCGGTATTGGAGCATAAATAATCTCCAGCTGCACATAGAGCGTCACCTAAGTTACCACGTTGAGGTGTAGTCGTATTTACATATTTTCCCGTCTTAGAATCGATCACGCGGATATATCCTGTGCCTGTGTAAGTCACACTATCACTTGGACGGTCCCATGTGCCTTCATTATGTTTATAACCAGCACCAATTTTAAATTGATGACTGCTTTGTGCAAATTTAAATGGATTGAAGGTTGCCTTAATGTCGTAGCTTAAGGTTGACTGCTGGTTCAGTAAGTCACCACCGGAACCGCCTTCTGTTAATGTATCTCCGGTAGATGATCCTGGAAGCCAGTCTTTATCTCCTAAGGAATATGCCCATGCCGCACTATAATCTTGATCTAAAAGTCGTTCAGAATCTGTCGTTCGATAGTTCAAATTATTTTCTAATTTAAATTGATCAAATAAATGCTCGGATTGGATGAAGAATGTGTCTGTTATCGTGTCAATGCTATAGTCTGAGCGAATAATTTTTGATAAATAACCATCGCGATTATAGTCAAAGTGATCAAAACCAAATTGATATTTTGCTTTGTTATGCGGGGTGAAATAAGTCGTAATCCCTATACTGTTATTATTTTCTTCGGTATCAACTTTTTCATCTGAATAGCCACTCAACACAGGAATTTTTGAGTTGCGTAAACTGGTATTTAAACTCACACCCCATTTTTCATTGAGTCTGCCATAGGCAGTGGCACTTAGACCGTAAATGTCGTATTCACGATGGTATTGTTGCGATGATATGTTGTCTAATTTATTAGACTCGAACTCCTCTTCGGTGTCGATAAAGTTAAAACGACTCCATGCACTTGAAGTGTAGTCAGCACTGACACTACCGTGAATTTTTCCGATTTCTGTTTTTGGCGTACAGGTTTTTGCAGAAATAACCCCACCTAAAAACTCACCATGCTCTGCGCTTGCATTACTGTCAATAACTTCAAGTTCACACAATAAATCTGTATTGATATTGGCAGTTTGAGATTGGCTGGGAACACCTGTAAATGTAGTATCTGCACTGTCACCTACAGGGTCAAAAGTATTTGATGTGTTGACACCATTGACAACAAATTTATTATCGTAAAATTGAGCGCCATTAATGCTTATTTTTTCAGGTGCTAAAGAAGCTTGGTTACCACTACCTAGGGCATCACGTTCAAATTGAACATTGCTATTATTTTTTAAAAAATCGGCAATGGTTTTTTTCCCATTCGGCATGTTTTTGAGTTGTTCTGCGCTATAGACCGTTGTTCCTACAGCGCTGTCTTGCTTTGCCTCACTAATAATCGTTGAAAGTGAAACTGAAGTATTATTTGCAGGGGTTGCAGCTAAAACAATGGGGCTAAATACACTAAAAATTGCAATCGAAAGATTAGAATAAGCAAAACGCATGACGTGGGGGAGATCAGTGGAAAGATAACGTTAGCGATTATCATTTAAATATAGTGAGCATTCAATACAAATGAGAATTATTTGCATCAATACTCCTCTTGAATGTTCATTAATAAAACAGATGAATTGAAGAGAATAAAAAAAAGCCCAAGTTCGTACTTGGGCTTTTAGTTGAGATAGTGAATATCTCGAATATGGCGTCCCTACGGGGATTCGAACCCCGGTTACCGCCGTGAAAGGGCGATGTCCTAGGCCTCTAGACGATAGGGACGTTTAGAAGATGGCGGTATCTTATTGATCCGCCACCAGAGTGTCAAGGAGATGTGGCGCGAGTTTGTTCAAAATATAGCAGAACAATTCAGCTGTCTTTTGCGTATCATAAAGTGCAGAGTGTGCTTCTTTACCATCAAACTCGATACCTGCTTGAATACATGATTTTGCAAGTACAGTTTGACCAAACATGACAGCACTTAATGTCACGGTATCAAAAACAGAAAAGCTATGAAACGGATTTTGATTTTTAGTGCCAGTTCGTGCAATTGCAGCTTTGACGAAACCCAAATCAAAATGTGCATTATGCCCAACCAATACCGCATGGGTACATTGCTGTTGCTTACGGACATCATTGACCGCTTTAAACATACGTTTAAGCGCAGTTTTTTCATCTTCAGCCATCGCTACACGCATTGGATTGAAAGGATCAATGCCAATGAAATCCAATGAACGACGGTCTAAGTTTGCACCTTCAAAGGGGTTTATATGTGCATGGTGGGCTTCACCAGGAACAAATTGACCTGCGTCATTATAAATAATGGGAATACATGCGATTTCGAGTAATGCATCCGTATCTGCATTAAAACCAGCAGTTTCAACATCAACAACAACGGGTAAAAATCCGCGGAAACGTTGAGCGATGACTGGTTGTGTTTCAGTTGTCACACCTTTCTCCAATGAATGGTTTTGCCCGCATATAAAGGAACAATTTTTTCCCCATCTAAATAATCTAGACTTTCAGGAATAATTTGATCTTCTTTAACCAATGTGATGGTATTGGTATTACGAGGAAGACCATAAAAATCTGCACCAAAATGACTTGCGAAGCCTTCTAAACGCTCGATCTTACCAACTTGATCAAATGCTTGTGCATAGAGTTCAATTGCCGTAGGCGCACTATAGCAGCCCGCACAACCACATGCATTTTCTTTTGCATCTTTTGAGTGCGGTGCGCTGTCTGTACCTAAGAAAAACTTAGGACTTCCGCTAGTAGCAACTTCAAGCAATGTTTGCTGATGAGTTTGACGTTTCAAAATTGGAAGACAATAAAAATGCGGTTTAATACCACCCACCAACATATCATTTCGATTAAATAACAAATGTTGCGGTGTAATGGTTGCTGCTACATTGCGGTCTTGTTCAAGTACAAAGTGTGCAGCTTCACTGGTTGTGATGTGCTCAAGAACCAATTTTAACTTTGGAAATTGCTTTAACAATGGAGAGAGGACTTCATCAAGGAAGCGTTTTTCACGGTCAAAGATATCGACATGGTTATGAGTCACTTCACCATGAAGTAATAATGGAACTTGATGTTCTTCAAGTTGCTCAATGACTGCGTAGACTTTACGAATATCACTTACGCCATTGTCTGAATTGGTGGTCGCTCCCGCAGGATATAATTTAATACCATTTACAAATTCAGAGTTTTTAATTTTTTCAACTTCACTCGGTTCTGTGTGATCCGTGAAATACAGCACCATACGTGGATCAAAGTGAAGTCCTTCAGGTACATGAGCTAAGATACGATTGCGGTATGCATTCGCTTCTTCCACCGTTTTCACAGGCGGAACTGTATTTGGCATGCAGATCGCACGCGCAAATTGCTGAGCTAAATCGGGAACAGTACGTTTTAATGCAAGTCCATCACGTAAGTGAGCATGCCAGTCATCAGGTTGAAGCAGAGTAATCGTATTCAAGGCAATTTATACATGAAAAATAAAGTAGATGATAATCGAAATACGGCAAAATTGGTAATGTCAAAATTGAATTACGACTGCTTTACTGCTTTAAAAAATAATTATAATTTGAATAGAAATACAAGCTGCTCATTTTTAATACAGCTTAGCGTATCTTTAAATATAAATAATGAATGACGTGAATCAGATTAATACTTTTTTGAGTCCATAGTGACTAGAGGTCTTTCACTTTTATCTATTCATCTGAATGAGACAGTGGGGAGTGTTTATAGATCATTGGAAATATTCGTTAGTGAGGTTCTCTCAATTAAAAAATCATTAGTTCTCTTTCATAAGTCGAAAAAATGATTAGTGAGTGGCCATAAATTAATAGTTAAAAATCCCTTCTCCCTTTGGGAAAAGATTAGGATGAGAGAATACGCATGATGAGTCTGTTGTATGAATAATGACTTTTTGAATGAAGTCTATTGTTTAACATTATTGCGTGGCGATAAATTGATCTATAAAAATTCTTTCTATCTTACTTTGAATGAGGGTTAGGATGGGCTGATACTGAATCTGAACTTGATGTTTAAAAAATAAATTATGAAATCTACTGAATTTGCGTAAACTGCATTCTGTTGAGATCTTTATGAATAGCGATCAATTAATCTATAGATCGTACATATATTTTAAATATTGAAAATAATACGAATCGTTAGGAAAACTTAAATGCTGAATCGATATAAAAAAAAACCGCTCATAAGAGCGGTTTTTGATTTTAGCAATCTTAGTTTTTGTCTTTTAATTGCGGAACTGCAGAACCTGTACCTACAGCCAATAAACCAGTGTTGGTATAAATGCTGAGTTTTGCACGGGTATCCGTAATATCCAAGTTACGCATAGTCAACTGACCAATACGATCCATTGGAGAGAACATCGAATCACCTTTTTCCATCGTTAAACGCTCAGCTTCATAAGTGAGGTTTTCAGATTCTGTATCGATGATGGTGTAATCATTACCACGACGAAGTTCTAAAGTCACAGTACCTGTTACTGCTTTTGCAACCCAACGTTGTGCTGTTTCACGAAGCATTAGCGCTTGAGAATCGAACCAACGGCCTTGGTAAAGCAGACGACCTAAACGTAAACCATTGATACGGTATTGTTCAATCGTATCTTCGTTATGAATACCTGTTACAAGGCGCTCATAAGCAATATGAAGAAGAGCCATACCTGGTGCTTCATAAATACCGCGAGATTTCGCTTCAATGATTCGGTTTTCAATCTGGTCTGACATACCTAGACCATGACGACCACCGATGCGGTTTGCTTCAAGAATGAACTCAACTGGATCTTCAATGCGTTTGCCATTCAATGCAACAGGGAAACCTTCTTCGAAAGTAACCGATACTTCTTCAGCTTGAACTTCAACATCATCTTTCCAGAACGCAACGCCCATAATTGGGTCAACGATTTTGATACCTGCATTTAAGTATTCAAGATCTTTTGCTTCGTGTGTCGCGCCCAACATGTTTGAATCTGTTGAATATGCTTTTTCTTTTGACATTTTATAGTCAAAACCATTGTCAATAAGGAACTGTGACATTTCTGCACGGCCGCCTAATTCATCAATGAAAGTTTGGTCTAACCACGGTTTGTAAATTTTAAGCGCAGGATTGGTCAACAAGCCATAACGGTAAAAACGTTCAATGTCGTTACCTTTATAAGTCGAACCGTCACCCCAAATGTTAACGTCATCTTCTTTCATGGCAGTCACAAGCATCGTACCTGTAACAGCACGACCAAGTGGCGTTGTATTGAAATAAGGAACGCCACCAGTTGAAATGTGGAATGCACCACATTGGATCGCAGCAATACCTTCTAGCGCTAACTGAAGACGGCAATCCACTAAGCGAGCTTTAACAGCACCATATTCTTCTGCTTTTTTTGGAATTGCGTTGTAGTCATCTTCATCAGGTTGACCTAGATTAGCTGTATAAGCATAAGGTTCTGCGCCTTTTTGTTTCATCCACAAAAGAGCTGCTGAAGTGTCTAGACCACCAGAGAAAGCGATACCGACTTTTTTTCCTACAGGTACATTCTGCAAGATCGTTGCATTATCAGTCATTACTAGTCCTAACTATTTTAAATAGGCACCACAAAATTGCTGGCCAAGGAGAATTTAATAATGCTGCTATTGTAACACTTTTCATTGTGATTTTTTTCTTAAAAAATACTCAAGTTCAAATATTATTAGATAAATATGAAAAAGTTAATCGGATCATAAAATGTTAATCTTTGATTCAAACTATTTTTTAAATTTGTCGTGATTGAAATTTTATAAAATCACATTGAAGTAATAGGGGAAGAGAGTAAATGCAGAAAAACAAAGTCTTATCATGGTTGCATTATATCGTTGCCGTCATTGTTGTTTTTGATGTGATTTATATCCTTAATTATACGCTGGATTTATCCGAAGATGATGCACGTTATTTGATCGCCAATGTAGTGGGTAAATTATTACTGATCGCTTTACATATTACTGCAGCAAAAATGGTCAAAAATGGTCGTGTCAAAGATCGGATATTTTCTTTATTCTTGACACTTTTTGTTCTGTCAGCATTTCCAATTGGATCAATTCTGGCCATCATCATGTTGATCTATATCTTTAAATGGCAGACGAGTGAAAATATCATTGATGATGTAACAAACTAATCTATGAAATGACCTAGTCATGGAATTGACTTTAGGATCAAGAAAAAAAAATTATCAGTCATCCCATATTTTAAAAAACACGCTAAAATTTTATGCAACAAGTTGCAAAGCCAATAAATAAAGGAACTCAGAATGACAACTAGCTATGCAAATATATTAAAACCCCTCCATTTAGGTTTCACTACAATAAAAAATCGTGTTGTGATGGGTTCGATGCACACAGGTTTAGAAGACCGTTTTTATAATTATCCAAAATTAGCTGCTTACTTTGGTGAACGTGCTAAAGGCGGAGTAGGACTTATTATTACAGGCGGGATTTCTCCAAACCGTTCGGGATGGTTACTCCCTGCGGGCGGAACCATGAATACTTTAGGTGACATTGCACCACACAGATTGGTCACGCATGCGGTACATAAGCACGGTGCTAAAATCCTGATGCAAATTTTGCATGCAGGTCGTTATGGTTATCAACCTTTTGTATTGTCAGCTAGTCCTATTAAGTCTCCTATTTCACCATTTAAACCACGTGAAATGTCGGACAAACAAATACTTAGTACTATCGAAGACTATGCTCAAACCGCCAGCTTAGCGAAAAAAGCGGGTTATGACGGTGTGGAAATCATGGGTTCAGAAGGTTACTTGCTGAATCAGTTTTTAAGTCGTCACGTCAACCAGCGTACAGATCGTTGGGGTGGAGATATTGAAAACAGAATGAAGTTTTCTGTAGAAATTGTGAAAGCGATTCGTGCAAAAGTGGGTGAGAAATTTATTATCTGCTTCCGTCTGTCGATGCTTGATCTTGTACATGACGGCAATACGATGGATGAAGTCATCACTGTTGCCCAAGCTTTGGAAAAGGCAGGAGTGACCTTGTTGAATACAGGGATTGGATGGCATGAAGCGCGTATTCCAACGATTGTAACTTCTGTGCCTCGTGCAGCATTTGTTGATTATACCGCGGAAGTGAAAAAGCATGTCTCTATGCCCGTGATTGCATCGAACCGTATCAATATGCCAGATACTGCTGAAGCCATTTTGGCCGCAGGAAAAGCAGATATGGTGCAAATGGCTCGTCCATTTTTGGCAGATGCGTATTGGGTCAATAAAACTGCGACCAATCGTGTCGATGAAATTAATACATGTATTGCATGTAACCAAGCCTGTTTAGACCATAGTTTTCAAAATAAACGTGCAACCTGTTTAGTTAATCCGCAAGCGGCTCATGAAACTGAGTTGGTTTATGTTAAAACCAAAAAGCCGAAAAAGATTGCGGTTGTTGGTGGTGGTGTGGCAGGCATGTCGGCAGCAACTGTTGCTGCAAGTCGTGGACATCATGTCACTTTGTTTGAAGCAGCTTCGGAAGTAGGGGGGCAATTTAATTTAGCTAAAGTCGTTCCTGGAAAAGAAGAGTTTCATGAAACGATTCGTTATTTTAAAGTTCAAATTGAAAAAACAGGTGTTGAATTACGCTTAAATACCAAAGTAAATCGCGAACAACTTGAGCGTGAAGGATTTGATGACGTCATCGTGGCAACAGGTGTAGTGCCGCGTGCGCTAAAAATTGAAGGCAGTGATGCTCCGAATGTGTTGTCTTATGCAGAGGTTTTAAGAGGTGCTGACGTTGGACGTAAAGTTGCAGTGATTGGTGCTGGAGGAATTGGTTTTGATATTGCCGAGTTTTTATTAAAACCTGAGCATCAACCTCAGCCACAACCTCTGGCAGATTGGAAGCGAGAGTGGGGGATAGACCCAAATACCAACTACATGACTGAGGGTGGCTCTGTACCTGCTGAAGTTGATCATCCTGTGCGTGAGATTTATTTACTACAACGTAAAACAACTCCGCTTGGCGCTGGTTTAGGCAAGACTTCAGGTTGGGTACATCGTGCGCAATTAAAAAAACATGCTGTGCGTATGTTGCGTGGGGTGCAATATAAATCGGTAGGTGATGAAGGGTTATGGATTGAGACTGAGGGACAATCACAATTACTTCGAGTGGACACGATCGTCGTATGTGCGGGTCAGGAATCTATCAAGGAAATAATGCCTGCAGAGTCAGAACATACGCTGGCTAAATATCACATTATCGGTGGTGCAAAGCTCGCTGCAGAGCTTGATGCGAAGCGTGCAATACGAGATGGCGCTGAAATAGCAGCCAAATTGTAAAGAATTGAACTGTATTTGCTGAAACATTATTCAGTTGAATGGTTTAGATGTATTTATTGCTTGTCATCGTTCGAAAAGCTTCGTATTATGGCGCACATGGAAGCGTGGCAGAGCGGTTTAATGCACCGGTCTTGAAAACCGACGAGGGTTTACCCCCTCCGTGAGTTCGAATCTCACCGCTTCCGCCAAATTCAAAAACCCCAATCGAAAGATTGGGGTTTTTTTATATCGTGAAATTATGCTTTACTCTTCATTAGAGGCTACAAAACCATAATTTGTAAGATTTGATCAAAGATCGTCAATACAAATGATTAAAATAATAAGGACAACAATATGAGAACACTAATGACGATGGTAGTAGGTTTGATTATTTTCGCCCTCATTTTGATATTCATTAAAATCATCAAAAAACGAGCTGTTTTCCGCTTAGCCATGTAGGTTTTTATGCCACTTTGGTTTGTTTAGTCAGCTGGAATATGTATTACGGTATAAATTTAGGCTATGGTTTGATGGAAGAAATTCCATTCTTTTTAATCAATTTCTTCGTTTCTATCGCCGTTGCCTTTTTAGAGTGTAAACGTCAATTTGCTAAGTAAGTAGATTAAACAACTTTTAACGCAACATGAATTAAAATGCTAAATAAACTCCATTAGTCATTTTTTTAGAATTATAAAAACTGAAAAACTCAATTTCGTATTAGTTTATTTTCTTCGAAAACTTTAATGCTAATGTTAATTCCTAAATATATAAGTGACTTTCTCAACACAACATTATTGCTTAGTTGAACAATCAGGATAAAAATTCATTATGGAAGCTGAAAATAAAAGCCGTTTAAATAAATTGGATTTGCAAAAAAATTCTCGCCCAATTCGCTTAGGGATTGTGGGTGGTGCAAGTGGCGGTTTCATCGGACCAGTTCATGCGATGGCTGCGCGTATGGATAATCGTTATCGTATAGTTGCTGGTGCATTGTCTTCGCGTGCTGAGGTGGCAAAGTCTGCAGGTGCGGAATGGTTTATTGATCCTGAGCGTTGTTATACCGATTATAAAGAAATGGCGCGAATTGAATCGCAACGTGAAGATGGTATTGAGGCTGTGGCAATCACAACCCCCAATTTCACACATTTTGATATCGCAAAAACATTCTTAGAGGCAGGCATTCATGTCATTTGTGATAAGCCAATGACAACAAGTCTTGATGATGCATTAGCACTTGAAAAAATTGCTAAAGATTCAGGTCTATGCTTTATGGTACCGCATGTATTCTCTGCTTATGCGATGGTCCGTCAAGCTAAATCTATGGTTGCAGAAGGTTTATTGGGTGATATTCGCCTTGTGCATGTGGAATTTATGATGGATTGGCTTACCAATCCAATCGAGCAACAAGATGGCGGACAAGGCAACTGGCGTACAGATCCATCAAAATCTGGACCCGGTGGTGGTAGTGCCGATATTGGTACACATGCGTGGCATCTGGCGCAATTTATTACAGGTCAAAAAATTAATTCTGTGTTAGCTCAAGTGGAAGCGATTGTACCAAATCGTCGTTTAGATGATAACGTACAGGTACTGACACGTTTTGAAAATGGTGCACGTGGTACGATTTTAGTGAGCCAAGTTGCTCAAGGTAATGATTGTGAGGTTAGAGTGCGTATTTATGGCTCTAAAGGAAGTATCGAGTGGAATCATAATGAAATGAATAAATTACGCTATACCTCTGTCGACAAGCCGACACAAATTATATCGCGTGGTGATTTCGGCTTGTCACAATCGAGTTATTTAGCGACATGGTTGCCCAAAGGGCATCCTGAAGGCTATATCGAAGGTTTTGCGCAATTATATGCTGAGTTTGCTGTGGCGATTGAAAGTTATCGTACAGGCGAAAAACCTGAAGTTGCACCTATGTATTCAGACATTCATGACGGTGTGAGTGGCGTATTATTTGTTGAGTCAATTTTGAAATCTCACAATAATGGAAACGTCTGGGTAAGTCCTGCAGAAGTACTTGCATCACACACAAAAGGCTGAGTTGAAGAGAGCTAATTTCTTGTGAAATGTTAGACCATAAAGCCCTATGTTATATCGGCTTTATGGTTTTTTTAGGTTCTTAGGAAGTTAAAGAGATTAATTTCGGTAAACGGCAAGATGAAATCGCATTTAGCTTTCAGACTGACCAAAGTCAAAGTTGCACAATGAACTATTCTCATCTCACTTAAAAAACAAAGATATCAGATTTATCTTTTATGAGGTGATGGATGATCTACACGACATATTGCAAAAAATGATAGCTCGTGATTCATCTACTATTTATAGCGAATTATCGCTAAATCAAACGCACACAAGAAAAAATAGCCACTTTGCTAAATATGCATATGGGCTAGCGAAAAGACATTTCTCAAATCATGCCAACAGTATTCAATAGGTGCATCGTAATCAGTTTGATCTGGACCTTGTTTACTTTTGGTTGAGCTTAGCAACGAGAATCACATCAAATTTATATCATGCCGTGATTGATTAATCTTGCGTAGTATACTGCTCATACAAGAAGACCAATCAGTTGAATGATTGATTTTAGACCTAGGTTGATTCATTTAGAAATGATTTGACTAAATAAACATTCAAGCTGAGGTTTGCACAAAAAATCTTAAATGAATAGGCATAATAGAGTTCTTTCAAAAATCAAAAATTGATCGTTAAGTCGTCATCTAAACTCTCAATGCATTCGCTTCTCTTGCGCTATAAATGGCTCAGGAAGAAGGCTAGAGTGAGGGGAGATATGCTTAATATAGCCTCGCCCTTGCGCAATCAGAATATATTCTGAGGATGCTCATTACTTGTGCTTCATTTTAAGCAGTGTTTTAAAACTTGCTCAAGAGAGGGAACTATACGATAAATTTTATTTGGCTAAAAAATGATTTATTTAAGTAGTTCATTGGTTATTGTGCAAATAGTGCAATCTTCTCGTGTAAAAAAACCTGAACCCATTCAAAGTTAAAATGTATTTTAACTCGAGTAGTTCAGGTTTTTTAAAACTCGATGATTAAGTTTTAGTGTTTGTGATTTGATTGTTTCTTATAGAGAAGCCTTATGCAGACATCCATTTTTACCCTTTATTTTTAGTATAGATGTCAATAAGTACTGCACCCAGTAATACTAGGCCTTTAATCACTTGTTGATAATCTACACCAATTCCCATGATTGACATACCATTATTCATAACCCCCATAATGAATGCACCAATCACCACAGCAAAGACTTTACCCACACCACCAGCTGCAGATGCGCCACCAATGAAACAGGCTGCGATGACATCTAATTCAAAACCGAAACCACCAGATGGTGTAGCACTATTTAAACGAGCTGTAAAAATGAGTCCTGCAAATGCAGCGAGAATACCCATATTTACGAAGGCTAAAAAGACAACTCGCTGAGTATTAATACCTGAAAGTTTAGCTGCTTTTGCATTTCCACCAACAGCATAAATACGGCGACCAATAGTCGTTTTGTTCATAATGAAAGTATATAACGCAACGAGTAGGCCCATAATAATTAAAACGTTTGGCATACCACTATAAGAAGCTAATAAATAAGAAAATATAATGATGACAGCACTCAGTGCTAAATTTTTTAATACAAAAAAGAGTGTCGAACTCGTACTGATTTCATGTAATGCTGCATGTTTACGTTGATTTAATTCAAGGACAAAAAAAGTAATACTGACAACAACACCAATTAAAAGTGAAGTAAGATGTAGCTCTCCGCCAAAAAAATCAGGAATAAAACCTGAACTGAGGGTATTAAAGCTATCTTCAAACGGACCAACAGATTGCCCCTCAAGAGCGATCATTGTTAAGCCCCTAAATACGAGCATCCCTGCCAAAGTCACAATAAATGAGGGTACGTTCCAATAGGCAATCCAATAACCTTGAATAGCGCCAATAACCGCTCCAACACATAAACAGATAAACATGGCTGGAATAAAAGGCATTTCATGTGTAACCATGAGCGTGGCAGCTATTGCTCCTGTTAGGCCAACAACTGAACCAACGGAAAGATCAATGTGTCCACTGATAATCACCATGAGCATACCTAATGCCATAATGACAATATAACTATTTTGTAAGATCAAATTTGTCAGGTTGAGCGGGTCTAGCAAGATATTATTTGTAGAAAACTGGAAAAATGTGACAATAATAATTAAGGCACATAAAAGACCATATTCTTTGAGCCCGTGAGCTAATATATTTGTATTATTTATAGTATTTGTATTATTCAATTTAGTTCGCTCCATTTCTCATAATTGATCGCATAATGACCTCCTGATTTGCATCTTTCGCTAGGAACTCACCGACAATTTTTCCTTCATTCATGACATAAATTCGATCACACATGCCTAATAGCTCTGGCATTTCAGAAGAAATCATGACAATGCATTTACCTTCTTGGGCAACTTGATCAATAATGGTGTAAATTTCATATTTTGCACCGACATCAACACCACGTGTTGGCTCATCTAGAATCAAAACATCGGGTGAGGTAAACAACCATTTGCTAATTACGACTTTCTGTTGATTACCTCCAGATAAATTCTCCGTATGTTGTTCTACATCTGAACAGCGGATGCGAAGTTTATTTCGATACTCTTTTGCAATTTTCGCCTCTTGATATTCATTCACGACCAAATGTTTGGAGATCCCTGCCAGATTGGCTAAAGAAGTATTCTTTTTAATACTTTCTTCGAGTAATAGCCCATAACCTTTGCGGTCTTCTGTGACATAAGCAATGCCATTGTCGATCGCTTTACGTACAGTGGATACATCTACAACTTTGTCATGAATAGAAACTGAGCCACGAATATTTGTACCGTAAGATTTTCCGAAAATACTCATTGCTAGTTCAGTACGACCTGAGCCCATAAGTCCGGCGATACCAACAATTTCACCTTTACGTGCTTTAATATTGATACCTTTAATAACTTCGCGTGATGCAAAATTAGAATGATTAACACACCAGTCTTTAACTTCAAATAAAACTTCACCAATATTCGGGGTGCGTTTTGGGTAGCGGTCTTCCATATCTCGACCGACCATTGCCTTGATAATGCGGTCTTCACTGACCTCATCTTCTCGACAATTTAGATAATCTACAGAAGCACCGTCACGTATGATGGTAATACTATCGGCAATTCGTGATATTTCATTGAGCTTATGAGAGATAATAATTGAAGTGACGCCTCTTGCTTTTAACTCTAAGAGTAGGGTTAATAAGCGATCACTATCATTGTCATTTAAACTGGCTGTAGGCTCATCTAAAATTAACAATTTGACTTCTTTTGATAATGCTTTTGCAATCTCAACCAATTGTTGCTTACCAATCCCAAGATCGCTAATGAGAGAATCTGGAGAGTCGGTCAAACCGACTTTAGCAAGGACTTCTTTGGTTTTTTTATAAGAGCTATTCCAATCAATAATGCCAGCTTTAGATTGTTCATTTCCGAGGAATATATTCTCAGTAATGGACAGCATTGGGACTAAAGCGAGTTCTTGGTGAATAATAATAATTCCTTTTTTTTCACTCTCATGAATACTTGAGAACTTTTGTTCTTCACCTTGATATAGGATTTGACCATCGAAAGTACCGTAAGGATATACGCCGCTTAGAACTTTCATTAATGTAGACTTTCCAGCACCATTTTCACCACAAATGGCGTGAATTTCTCCTTTTTTGACAATCATGTCGACATTACTGAGCGCCTGAACTTGTCCAAAACACTTTTTAATGCCATGCATTTCCAATATTGTTTCCATACAGTAACCTCTGCTGATCAGGATTCTAATCAGCATTAATCCATAATAATCGTCTTGTATTTTGTATAAGCACTTCAATAAATGATGAGCTATGACTTATTTCAGTTGATTTGCTTTGTAATAACCAGATTTAATGAGCACAGCATCTAAGTTACTTTTGTCAACTAAAATTGGATTAACTAAATAAGTAGCGACCAATTTATTGCCATTGTTATAAGATTTGGTGTTGTTCACAGGAACTGGTTTATTTTTAATAACCGCATCTACCATATTCACCACAGCTGTTGCTAATAAACGGGTGTCTTTAAAAACAGTGGATGTTTGGTCTCCACGAGCGATCGCTTTGACATTTGAAATTTGAGCATCTTGGCCGGGTATGATTGGCATTGGCTTTTTAGCTGTGCCATATCCTGCCGCTTTTAGAGAGGATATAAGGCCTGTTGCGATATTATCGTTTGGAGACAAAACGCCATCTATACGATTATTGCCACTATAAAAAGCACTGAGTAAGTTATCCATACGCGTTTGAGCTAATGCACCGTCCCAGCGTAAAGTTGCCACTTTGGTGAGTGGCGTTTGCTTACTGCGTACAACAAGCTTACCTTTTGCGATATACGGATTAAGCGCAGACATTGCACCAGCGTAGACCATATGTGCGTTATTATCATCGAGTGAGCCCGCAAACAATTCAATATTGAATGGGCCTTTACCTGCATCTAATCCTAGTTTCTTGATAATAGACGTGGCTTGTAATACACCGATTTGGTAGTTATCAAAAGTTGCATAGTAATCGACATTAGCAGTTTTCATAATTAATCGATCGTATGAAATAATTTTGATGCCTTTTAACTTCGCCTTTTGTAATACATTTGACAAAGTTACAGCATCGACTGGACTAACAATCAGAACTTTAGCACCAGAAGTAATCATATTTTCAATTTGAGCGATTTGAGTTGCAACATCATAAGTTGAGTACTGTAAATCTGTCTTATAACCTTTAGCTTTTAGGTTTTTGACGATGTTGTTACCATCCATGACCCAACGTGCTTCTGTTTTATTTGGCAAGGTAATACCAATTAACTCCCCAGCAGCATAAGCACAATTTGCAAATGCAGCTAAAGCGAATACAGTGGCAGAGGTGGTTATAGTTTTATAAATTTTCATTGTGAGTATCCTTTAGCTTTAAGCGAAATGAATGTGAGTAAACTTATTTAAATTCCATTTAAAAATTACATCACTGCTTCAAAAAATGATCGTTATAACAACTTTTTTGGGCTTATTATGCTCATTTATTAAAAAGAAAAATTATCCTAAACAATTGCTATATATTTTTAGCATAAATAGTAATTGACCATTACAAATGGATAATTGGTGTATAACGTTCTTCTCTTTTTAGAGTCTTTGGAACAAAAGATCTCTAAATTTATTCTCCTGATTTTATGACGACGTTCCTGTCGCTTTCGTCCATTTTTCCCGAGTATTGATCACGGGTTGAAATTGTTATCTGTTCATTTGGAGAATAAAAGTAATAAAAATGGAAAAAAAGTCGAAAATTGAAAAAGTATTTTTCGTTTTGAGAAAGAATGAAGTCATTTTTCATGTTTTTTAGAAATTATTAGACCCAAGATACATTCATTCATTTCAAAAGTGAAAAAGTGTTTTTAGAAATCGCTATTTTCTTTAAAAATTGGCTTATATAACCTAAGAATGATTAAGAACAAGTCATTTTTGAAGTTATCGTTATTATTAAAAGGAAGTAACTAGATGGTAAAAGTAGCAATTCTTGGTGCGGGACGCATCGCTCAGATTCACGCTAAAAGTGCATTTCTAAATACACAATGTG
>JAHLFF010000291.1 GCA_018883945.1 Candidatus Acinetobacter avistercoris | reverse complement strand
ACTTTTAAAATGATTCATTGCTTTATATTCATCATTTTCAACACCTAGTTTTGCTCTAAATTCTGAAAGCTCTATTTGGGGTAGTTTTCCGACTTCACGCCAAGCAATAAGCAGTTCATATAAGCGTATTGCATATTTACCTGTAAGTTGGGTAACTTGCTGAATTTGATAGCTTGTAAAATGCTTCTCGAGCCTGGTAATCAAAGGAACAACATCAGGTGCAAAAGTAATTTCTAATATTGCAGAATCATCAATATATTTAATACGGCTAACCCACCGTGATCTAACAACACCAATCCCCTTTTTTGTTTCTTCTTTAAATGAGAATTGACGTTCAAATAAGTTATTTACAGCAGTTTTTAATGCCTTATATGCAGCTTCTTTTGTTACATGAAACTGACTGGCATAATCATTTGCATGAATTTCGAGCTTACTGTCTGATGTAATACCTTGCTGTGTTTCTCTTGCATTAATAATGGCTAGAAGAATTAGACGCTGCTCAGTCACTTCTAAGTTGTAACTGGCATTCATCAAGGCATTATCTTTCACTACTAATCCGTGTTTCATATTAAAGACACTTTTTTATATTTCTCACATAACGACACACTATTATATTATGTGTCGTTATGCAAACCATTTGTGTCGTTATGACAAACCATTTGTGTCGTTATGACAAACCATTTGTGTCGTTATACTCTCTACAACCCTCTGATATCAGTAGTTTCAAGCTCTATAAAAGCATTTAAAAACTTTAAAAAGAATTAAAAGCCTTTCAGCAGGGGAGTGGAACTGCCCTAGGTACTCGCAAAAGCTCGTACTCTATTGAAGCTCGTTCCTCGCTTCGTTGGGGCAGTTTTTAATAAATTGTATCTGTGACGTCAAAAAGAAAAAGTAAGAGGAATTCGCTTCGCTCATAAAGCTTTTTACTCGCTGAAGCTCAATCATGAAGCAAAAGCTAAAATGTCGCTTTGCTCGGTTAATCTCGTTTAGATGCAAAAGGACGTATTGTAATCAGGGAAAAACATGCGCGAAATTTTTATGATGCTCAATCGCTCGTAGACACTCGCTCGGTTTATTTTTAATAAAAGACTATAAAAATTATATTTAATATATACTTATGCCAGTGATAGTGGGATTTTTATATGTTTTCATGGGTTAAAAACAAGTTATTAGCATTAGTTGGAAAAATATCAAATATCCTTAATCTATCAAAAAAAGTTATCTATTTAACTTTAGACGTAATAGCAACCTTTCTTATAGGTATAGGTGCAGCATGGTTAACTTCTAAAGGTATAGATTATTATTCTATTTATTTTGAATTATCCTTTGGAGCACTTAAAGATTTTCTTATTAGTCCTGCTTTTTTAATAATTTTAGGAGGTATTTTATACGCGATTTCAAAAATAATTGGTTTAGAATATACAAAAAAAACTTTGGAAGACTATAATAAAATTAAAATTAAAAATGAAAATTTAGAAAAACAAATGAGAAGTATTACAGAGGATAATTCTATACTAAAGAAAAAACTAGAAATTAGTTACAGTGAGTTAGTTAAAGCGTGGCTAAGTACTTCATTACAAAGTTTAGGTATTAAAAAGCCCCATATTCGCGCAACTGTTTATTATTATAAAAATAATGTTTTCTATTATGTTGGTCGCTATTCAAATAACTCTATAATAGCAAATGTTAGTACTAATAAAGTAGTTCTAAATGGTGGGGTTTTAAGTAAGGCATGGGAATTAACATCATATATGGATTTACATGATTGCCCTGTTTATGATGAGGATTCTCACGATGAGTATATTAAATACCAAATAGACACGTATGATTTTTCAGAAGAAAAAGTTAACAAACTAACAATGAAGCCCTGCCAGTACTATGCTAAAACTATAACTTATAGATACAATGCTATAGGTGTGATCGTATTCGAATCTGCTAAGAGAACTTTGACAGATAGCAAAGTGAAGGCAATTGAAAAACATTGTATTCACAACGAAAGTAATTTAATTAACTATATAGAAAAAATTAAAGAATATAGTGTTATGGTATCTCAACAATCATCTAATAATTCTGATGAAGATGTTGAAAAGCAGTTTATAGGTGAATTGGAAGGAAAGCTCAATGAAACTAAATAAGCTAGAAATGATTGTAGCGTATATCTGTCAATCTTATCCTTTTAAAAATGAACTATCAGATGCTAGATTAACTAAACTTGTGTATTTAACAGATTGGTTTCACTCTGTATATACTGGTGAACAAGCTACAGATATAGTATGGGTTTTTAATCACTATGGGCCTTACGTTAATGATGTTTTTGAAGTAGCTAATAATAGTTATTATTTTGAGATTGAAAACACAAGGAATTATTACGGAGATAATAAATCCATCATTGTATATAATGGGCCAATAGTTAATTTAAATAAAAACACAGAAAGTATTATTCAGCTAGTCATAGATAAAACAAAAAATATGTATTTTAATGACTTTATTGAATATGTATATTCTACTTTTCCTATTAAAAATAATAATAGATACGCAATATTAGATTTAAGAAGTTTGGCTTTAGAATATAGAAATATATAAGCTCGATACTTTGAAATATGGCTTTAGCCATAGTTTAAAGTCGAGCTACTTTGCGATATTAGGTATCTGATAGGTTTGAAAGGAACAGAGCAAAGTACAGAGCCTGAATTATTTAGGGTCAATCACACAATAATCAGCATTTTTCCCATAGCCACACTGTTTTTTTATAACTCTAACGCATGTTTTCCCCTCACATTTTGATAGGTCTAAACTGTATTTTTTTAGGTTATTCACTTCCGATCTGCGCTGCTGGATTTCATCCATACTTGGTACAAATAAAAATAATGCCAAGAACAGCACCATCACCAACGCTACAAAGGCACTGGCAAACACGGCAATGAATTGATAGTTAAGACGGCTTGTTGCCTTGTCTAGTTCCTGAATGCGGCTCTTTAATGCCCCTGTAGCCTGTTTATTTGTGTCCTGCAGCGACTTTTCAGCCTTATCTAGAACCCCACTAGCTACTTGACTGTAAAACGCCTCTAATCGCTTCTTATCGTCTGCTATGGCTTCTCTGTATTCCTTCATGGATGCCAATAAAATATATAACTGGTCGTCTAAATCGTTTTGGTTACTCATAGGGATGGCCCATTTTTATTATTTGAACGGCTGCTTAGTTTGGCTAATTTCATGGTTTGTTCTTGCTGATTCTTTAATTGCAGCTGATGTTCTAATTCAAGGCGTTTGCTTTCCTGGTGTTTCTTCCATTGATCAAAACCTTGTTCAACACGGTTTAAGCCACGTTCTAAAATCTTTTCCTTTTGGTGGTATTCCTGTTTTAGCTGCTGACTGTTTTGCAATTTCACATTGTCATTAAAACGGCTAACTTCGGTATCTATACCTTTTCTGCGTAACTGGGTAACTTTGCTGCCTTCGTGCATAGTTGCCTGTAGTCCGTTGCCCTGATCTGCATAGCTGCGGTGATCTATTTTTTCTCGATAGCCTGCTCTCTCCAGTCCATAATTTGCTAGGTTTGCCCATTTCTCTCGAACCTGTTTTATGTCCTCTTGAGTTGTTCCCATGCCTAGCGTTTTTCTTTTGGTGTTACTTAGCTCAATGTCTGCTTTTTGAGTAAGGACCAATTTATTTTCAGGGTCTAATTCTGCTTTTCGGGTAGTAAGTAAGATATGGGCGTGATGATTCTTATCACTACCGTTTTTACTTGGGGCATGAATGGCCAAATCTGCAACTACGTCATAGCGGTCTACTAAGGACTTTGCAAAGTCTCTTGCTAGTTCCTTTCGTTGTTCTTCATCTAGTTCATCAGGCAGGGCAATCACCCATTCTCTGGCGGTTCGGGCATCTTTACGGTTCTCGGTTTTTTCTGCCAAGTTCCATAACTCACTACGATCAATTTCAATATCTAAATTAGAAAGAATTTCGGTATAGGCTACACCTTCTTTTCTCGTAAAGTCGTGAGTCAATCCTGTAATTTTATCTTCAAGTTTTTCCCCTGCACGATAGGCGATAGATGCAACCGCACTTCTTCCTGAACTTCGGTTAACAGTCTTAGTCGTGCAGTGGTAAATTGCCATGCTTTAGCCTTGTGATATTTTTAGTCTTGCTTTTAAAAATTGCGTAGCAATTTTTTGGGGTTAAGGGGATTCCCCTTACGCAAACTTTGACTTGGATGAAATCCGAGTCGTAAGTGCGCATTTCATGAAAAACACGATAGCATAAAGTCCGCTTGAATTCCAATTCATAGGGCCTTATGCTTGAGTGGTTTTCTATATCCCAAAATCTGAATCATGACAAAAGCTGCTGAAAATCTTGAAAAGAAAATCGAAGCTCAGTTAGAAAAGCTGAAACAGCTAAAGGCTCGTAAACAAGCTGTCGAAGCT
>JAHLFF010000290.1 GCA_018883945.1 Candidatus Acinetobacter avistercoris | reverse complement strand
AGATTGGACTGCGTATCCATTTGCAACGCAAAATAAAAAAGATTTCCAAAATCTACTTTCTGTATATTTAGATGCGGCTTTTGCAGCAAATTTGAATCCTCTTGATTTTGCGCAAGAAGGCATTCGAATTGAGCTTGAAAATGATCAACCTGTTTATAAAGGTGTTGTTTTTAATGAAATGAAAGGGGCGATGAGTGCACCATCAGATCAGTTGTATCATCAGTTGGCACATCATTTATTCCCAAAAACAACATATCATTATAATTCTGGCGGTGATCCTAAAGACATTCCAGATCTAACTTACCAAGAGTTAGTTGATTTCTATAAATCTCATTACCACCCAAGTAATGCCATATTTATGACCTTTGGTAATCAATCTGCCTATGACTTACAAGAACAATTTGAAACTTTAGCATTATCAAAATTTGAAAAAGGTAAAACACTTTATTCAGTAGCTGAGCAACGTTTAACAGCACCGATTGAAGTGACAGAAACATATGCTGTAGACGCAGAAGATTTAACAGACAAAACCTATCATGTCATTTCGTGGTTACTGCCTGAATCAAGTGATATTAAATTACGTCTTGGCTTACGCCTTGCTGAAGGAATTTTATTAGAAGATTCAGCATCACCATTACGTCACTATTTAGAAACCTGTGGTTATGCACAATCCACAGGCCCAATTATGGGCTTAGATGATTCAAATTTTGAAATGACGTTCTATTGTGGAATTCAAGGTTCAAATGCTGAACATGCTGAGACTTTTAAAAATGAGGTGATGGGAATTTTGCAAGATGTTGCTTCTAAACCAGTAGATCCAACATTAGTCGACGCAATTTTACATCAAATCGAATTACATCAACGCGAAATTGATGGTGATGGAACGCCTTATGGTTTGAGCTTAATCTTAAATGGATTGGGGAGTGTCATTCATCATAATGACCCTATACATGTCTGGGATGTAGACTCTACGATCGAACAAGTCAAAGAAGAATTGAAAGATCCAATGTGGCTTTCAAACTTGATTAAGACTCATTTGATCGATAACCCTCATCGCGTTCAATTAACCTTAATTCCTGATGCAACAAAATCTGCGAAAGATTTAGAACTCGAAAAAGCACGTTTGGCTGAAATTGGTGCAAATTTAAGTGAAGCTGATCGAGCTGAAATTATTAAACAGACTGATGCATTAAATTTACGTCAAGCTACACCTGATAATCTCGATTTACTTCCTAAAGTGGGTCTAGAGGACATTCCCGCTGAGCTTGCCATTGTTCAAGGACAGTTACGTGAAATTATCAGCAATAATATGGATATGCCATTAAATCTGTATCACGCAGGGACCAATGGTATTTACTATCAGCAAGTGATTATTAAAATTCCGACTGAAATCGTAAAATCTCCATATTTCAACTTACTCTCTGTTTTGATGGGTGAGGTGGGTGCAGGTGAATATGATTATCTAGAGTTACAACAACTACAAACTGCTGTAAGCGGTGGTTTGGGTATGGGCGCATCATTACGTAGCAACGTCAATAACAAAGGTGAAATTAGTGCTTGGTTAACCCTAACCACTAAATCTTTAGTAGATAAAGTCGATACCATTCAGTTGCTGAAACATGCATTTGAAAAACTACGTTTCGATGAAAAAGACCGTATTATTGAATTATTACAGCAGCGTAAAACCCGGTGGGCTTCGCGTTTATCAGGTTCTGGCCATAGTTATGCTATGCAGATCGCGTCACGCAATATGAGTGCTTTAGCAGAACGCGATTATAATGTCACTGGTTTAGGTGCTTTGAATTGGCTCAGTGAACTAGTGGTAAATATTGAAAAAGACGATGCTGCTTACGATCAATTGATTCAAGAATTAAAAGCGATTCATCAGGCATTATTGCTGGCGCCTAAACAGTTTTTATTGGTCTGTGAAGATCATCATTCAGACCGTCTGATTGAAGAAATACAAAATGTTTGGGATAAATTAGACATTGATCGTACGCCAAGACATATAAGTTCTTCGAATTTCAAGAAAGACTTTAAAGATGAAGCATGGTTAATTCAATCTAATGTGCAGTTCTGTGCTTCCGCTTATGCGGCTGTAGATGTGTCACATCCAGATGCTGCACCATTAATGGTATTGGCAGGCTATTTACGGAATGGTTTCTTACACAGCGCGATACGTGAAAAAGGTGGGGCATATGGTGGCGGGGCAAGCTATGATGGCAATGCATGTGCTTTCCGTTTCTATAGTTATCGTGATCCACGTTTAGCTGAAACCTTCCAAGACTTTGAAGCCAGTATTGATTGGTTATTAAATGCTGAGCAAAAGCCACATCAGCTTGAAGAAGCTATTCTTGGTTTGGTGTCTGGAATGGATAAACCTGGTTCGCCTGCTGGTGAAGCGATAACAGCATGTTATGCATTATTGCATGGACGTACTCCAGCATTCAGAAAAATGTTGCGTAAGCGTTTACTTCAGGTCACTTTAGAAGATCTACAACGTGTTACTCAACAGTATTTAGTTGAACAAAAACCCACTAGAGCAGTTGTTGCGCCAATGACGAAAAGAGAAGCTTTAGAACAATTAAACTTTGAAATAAAAATCGTAAATTAGAAGATTGGGGAGATTTAAATGGCGTTCAAAAGAATTGAACGTACTCCTTTAAGACTGAGTATGATTACCATGCTCAGTCTTTGGAGTGTGAATAGTGCTTATGCTGTAGACGAGACACCGGCAAAACCATCATCAGCAGAAGCCTGCGTTGCTTTAGAAGCCAATTCGGATCGTTTGGCATGCTATGACTTGGTCTTTAAATCTCCATCAATTGAACAAGCTGTTTTAGTTTCAGAAAAGCAGGCGGCACAACAAATTCAACCACCTGAAACTGAACCCGTAGATTTTAAGGAAAGAATCGGACGTAAGATAGACACTTTATTTTCGCTTGAAGGTCCGAAAATCTCTCCAAATACGTCTCTGTTTGATAAACGATGGGAATTGTCACCTGACAGCAAATTAGGGACTTGGAATATTAGAGCGCATCAGCCTGTGTATTTATTACCTGGCTTTTGGACAACAGACAAAAATGAATTTCCTGAAAGCCCAAATGAAAATAACACAGCAACCGAAGATCAAAATTTAAAGTCAATGGAAGCAAAGTTCCAGCTGTCTTTAAAAACCAAGGCTGTCGAAAATTTAATTGGGGATAATGGTGATATTTGGTTGGGCTATACTCAATCATCGCGTTGGCAGGTTTATAACGAAGATGAATCTCGTCCATTTCGTGAAACCAATTATGAACCAGAAGCAAGTTTAGTATTTCGAACCAATTACGAGTTCTTAGGTCTAAATGGTCGCTTACTGGGTTTAACTTTTAATCATCAATCGAACGGTCGTTCAGATCCGCTTTCCCGAAGTTGGAATAGATTGATGCTAAATGTTGGCTTAGAAAGAGGCAACTTCGCGATGATGATTCGTCCATGGTATCGTCTTGAGGAAGATTCCGATGATGACAACAATCCGGATATCAAAAATTACGTGGGAAGAGGTGATTTAACCACTTTTTATCGTTGGAACGATCATGATTTTTCACTCATGTTGCGCCATTCATTGAAAGGTGGAGATAATTCACATGGTGCCGTTCAATTTGATTGGGCGTTTCCGATTAGTGGGAAATTACGGGGGCATTTTCAATTGTTTGACGGATATGGTGAAAGTTTGATTGATTACAACCATCGAGCAACTTATGTCGGCTTGGGTGTGTCATTGATGAATTGGTTCTAAATCTAAGTGTCTTGATAAAAGCCACTACATAAGTGGCTTTTATCTATCAGTTTATGTCTATGTATTTATAGTATGTCTGAGCAAGATTGATTTTTTTAAATAAAAAACTGATTTGTTTTTTATTATGAGTTTAGATTGTATCCTACTTAATACTGCTGAATTATTAGACAAATAATTCTAATATGCTAAGATAATAAAACCATTGCGATAAGAATTTTTAATCATGTGTTGCAATGCGTATACGCTGAGAAGAGGTAAGCTATGTCAATATTTACCACGATGAAAACGACTATAAGTGAAGAGGCTTTAATTCCATCACTTGCTATACACGCCTTTCATCAAGCTTTTGAAGACGCAAGTTCAACAGCTGAAACAGTCACGTATGCTGAAAATAAACAATTGCTTAAAAAACTCGAAAATGGTGATGTAATTGTTTTAAAGGATCTATCTAAATCCTATACCACATTCAATTCAAAGCATGCTGTGTTGAAGCGTAAAAGAAAAATCTCTGCTCTGGCTTAAACTTTGCCACAACCACGTATTCGTATGTTTGCGGGTCCAAATGGATCTGGAAAAAGTACCATCATTCAATATCTTTTGCCTCATCAAGTTGGGGCATATTTGAATGCAGATGAATTAGAAAAACAGCTCAGATCATTTCAATATATCGACTTAAGGACTTATCATCAGGCTTTAAGTGCACAAAAGCTGGTCCAGTTTTTAGAACATAAACAACGTAAAATAAATTCAATTGTATCTCAACTCATCACATATCCACCCGTAGTGAAAGGCAGTATCATCTATTTTAATATGGATGATGTTGATTCTTATCTTGCTGCTCGAATCATTGATTTCATTCGATTCGAATTTTTAAGACTGAAAATTAGTTTTACTTTTGAAACAGTCATGTCACATATCAGTAAAGTAGAATTTCTAAAACAAGCCCAAGAGCAGGGTTTTCGGACCTATTTATATTATGTAGCAACGGTAGATCCTGAAATTAATATTGGACGGGTACATTATCGAGTGCAAACTGGAGGACATAAAGTCCCAGAACAGAAAATCAGAGAACGTTATTACCGTAGCTTAGACTTATTAATTCATGCCATTGAATATAGTGACAGAAGTTATCTATTTGATAATTCGAGTTATGGTCAAAAAGCATCATTTTTAGCTGAGATACAGGCTTCTGAGCTTCTAAAAATTAATCCAGAGCTCAAAGAATACCCAGCATGGTTTGTCGATAAAGTTGTTTCAGAGTTTAGTGATTAGAGTTTAGTGATTTAAGTTTTAAATTTAGAAATTTGTAATTACTAAGCAGTAAATAATACTGGGCTTATTCATAAGTCATTTTTATAAAAAATAAAAATCATTCCTCAATCATCCTGACCTTCTATCAGAGTGAGAGAGAGTTTTTAGATAGAAAATTATTACCGCTCAATGATCATTTAAGTTAATGGCAAAGATTTAGTTGAAGCGTCTTTGCCATTTTATAAAATCTTAGAAATTTATAAAATTCCACAAAAATAAATATTGATCAATTACATTAAAGATTAACGCTTAGCTAATGCTTCTAATTGAGTCAGCAGAGCATTTGCTTTAAAAGTTCCCGTGAGTCTCAAATCACGAATTTCATTGCCATTTTCATTTAAGAATAAAAATGTTGGAGGGCCTAATATTTCAAACTTTTTCAGAATTAGATCTTGTGAAGAGTCATAGCTGGATAAATCGAGTTTAATGAGATAGTTATTTTTAAGTGCGTCTTGTACATCTACTCGTGGTAAAACTTCTTTTTCAAGAGGCTGGCACGCAACACACCAATCGGCATAAACATCAATGACCACATTTTTATTGGCTTTTTTAGCGTGCTCAAGAACCATATTTAAGGCTTCTAAAGTACTCACGGTATGCCAAGCTAAGTGATTTTCTTTTAATTGTTGCGTTTGACTACTTTGATAAGCTTGAACGACATTCCAAATACTAGCAGATGTTGCTAAAAAAATAGCGCATATAAACAATAATTTTTGAGTAAATGATTTGGAGTCTTTTATAGCAGCAAGGCTAAGATAAATTGCCAGTGCTAAAAATATAATCGCGTTTAAACTTAAATAAAGTGTCGATTTCAACATAGGTTGAATAAAATAAAATGCCATGAATAACATCAAAAAGCCAAAGCTGACCTTGAGATGATTCATCCAGATACCAGGTTTCGGTAATAAACGCGAACCAAATACACTCGCTATAAATAAAGGTAAACCCAATCCGAGTCCTAATAAAAATAGATACACACCGCCCAATACTGCACTATGGCTTTGTGAAACAAACAATAATGCACCAGCAAGTGGAGCGCTCATACACGGTCCGATGATAAGCGCAGATAACGCACCCATGACCGCAGCACCTAAAATAGAACCTGCTTTTTGAGAATTTTGAAAATCGCTAAGTTTTTGTGTGAATTTATTGGGCAGTGTGAGATTAAATAATCCAAATAAATTAAGTGCAAACAAAATGAATAAGCTTGCGAAAATTGAAAGTACAACTGGATTTTGAAACCATCTTTGAAAACTATAACCAATTTCTGCGACGACAACACCCATAAGCGCGTAGATAAGCGCCATACTAATGACAAAACTAGAGGCAATAGCAGCAGCACGTAAACCTGATTTTTTCTGAATCAAAAGGGTGGATAATATAGGGATAAGGGGCAATGAGCAAGGTAGAAATGCCAATAAAATTCCCAAACCAAAAAAGATAAAGAGGTTAATCATCAAAGTATCTTGAGAAAGAAGATTAAAAAAGCCTTGGTCATCATTCCATTGTAATGACATTGTATTGTTTTTATCAGTACTTTTTTGATTATTATCTTGTTCAGATGAGATTGCTTGTAATGATTCATTTTCAATTACTGAAGCGTTTTTAGCTTCTTTTAAATTGTTTGTTGAATCCGTTAAATTTTTAATTTCATTTTTTTGTTGATGAGCAGCAAATCCTTGATTTTGATTTGCATTCATTTGAGGAATTAAACCATCAGCATCTGTTTTAATTTTTAAATGCTGTAAGGGATAACATAAACCATCCTGCGAACAACCTTGCCATTGGATGGTGTAAGCCGTATCTGGTTTTACGGAAAATTGCGCTGAAACATGATTATAATGAACTTCGGTTAATCCAAAGGTTGGATCATTTTTCTCTTGGCCTTTTGGAAGTTTAAGCTCAATGATTTGCTGATCTGACTTTACTGAAAATTGATCATGATATAAATAATAGTGTGGAGCAATTTTCCAGTTAAGTTCGACACTCTGCTTGGAAATAGATTCACTTGATATCTGGAATGCTTGATCTGCAGCTAAAAATGTAGGATTAGCAAAGCTAAGTGAACTATAAAGTGTAATTAAAGCTAAGCTGAACTTCATTATAAGGTGCAAAATAAATGTCCTGAATTACAAATGAATAAAACATAAGGGAGGATAATTGAACTTATAAATATATGCTGAAATACAATAAAAATATATAAATGAAACGTGAACAGTCATATGCAATTTGTATTTTTTATCAGGTCTCTTAGATTTATTAACGATTTCAAATTAACGTTAACTATTGGTTAAATCCACTTACTGCATCATTTTGGGTGTTTTTTGTGCTAACGAGTTATATTTTAAAGCGATAAGTTGCTTTTCAATCTTGAAAGGCGTATAAAGACTCTATTGTTGCGGGATGGAGCAGTCTGGTAGCTCGTCGGGCTCATAACCCGAAGGTCGTTGGTTCAAATCCAGCTCCCGCTACCAACCTTAAACACAGAGTTTATGGTTGGAATTGGTATAGAATGATCAATGTATAGTTGTTTTGAAGTGTTAAGTTGATGTTGAAAGTGGTTTTACGTGATGTATGCCATTTAAATGAAAATGAAATATTGCTGTATTTAAACAATAAGACAATTAAATGTCCTCTCTTTGAATGTTGATCTCAAAATCTATGGTTATAAACAAATATAGAATTTTCAATTTTGAAGTTCTATATGTATAAATAAATTGGTGTATGTGTTGAATATATTTGAAAATTTAGTAGCAAAATCTGTAAATGGTCATGAAATTTTAGTATCTTTAGTTCCTTCAAAGAAAATACAAAATACGCGTGATGGCGTGAAATGGGTTGAAGTCGGTAAAAAAGTATTGCTTCAGTCTGGTATCGAACTTGAATTGAACTTAGATGGACGTAGTTTCTATACGGGCGTTAATGAAATGTTCCGCTTAGATGCAAGAGTTTGTTAATACTGAAAATTTATTGATTAATATCAATTAAATCGATAAATTAAAAAAACCGCCTTAAACGGCGGTTTTTTATTGGGTTGAATTTCATTTATTAAATATCTAATAAACTTCTTTCAAAAGTCATTATTCATACAAAAGATTCATCATGAGTTTTCCCTCATCCTAACCTTCTCCCAAAGGGAGAAGGAATTTTTACAGATTAATTTATTATCACTCAATGATCATTTTTTGACTTATGAAAGAGATCTAATGAACTATATTTTATAATCCTTCTTAATTCATTAAAATACTGGCGGTGTATAGGTAAGCGTTCGACCCAATATCCAGAGAAGAAAGAGTACCAAAGGAATATGGAACACCAGTTGAGTCACGGTAAAACCAATCACGTCTTTGGCTTTTAATTTTAAAATCCCAAGCATTGGAAGCATAAAGAAGGGGTTGATTAAGTTGGGTAAAGCTTCTGCTGCATTATAAATTTGAACCGACCAACCTAAATGAACTTTTAAATCATTGGCTGCTTGCATCACATATGGCGCTTCAATAATCCATTTACCACCACCAGATGGAATAAAGAAGCCCAAAATTGCTGAATAAATCCCCATTACGATAGCGAAAGTTTCTTTTGAGGCAATAGATACGAAGAATTCAGCAATATAATGAGATAAAGATAAATCTGAACTGTTCATGGCTGTGGTCATGATAAAGGCGATGCTGCCATAAAGTGGAAATTGAATCAGTACACCTGAAATAGCAGGTACAGCTTTAGACACCGCATTAAGAAAGTTACGTGGCGTACCATGTAATGCAATACCTAGCATTAAAAAGATAAAGTTATAGGTATTTAAACTGGAAATCGCAATAATTGGATTACTTTTGGTGAACTCATTGAACATCCACAATAGACCGAGTACAACGATCAATATACTCAATAGTGGTGAATTTTCTAACCAATCTCCTGGGCGTTTTTTGGCAGATTGGCTAGATACGGATTTATTGGATAACGCGATCGTTTTTTCTTGTTTTTGGTCGTGATCTTGATCAAGTTGAATATCAAACTGATCCATGGTTTTAACGCTATTTCCCTTTGGCGCTGACCAAAAGGCGATCGCAATAGAAGCGACAATAAGAACCGCAGTCATAATCATAGACTGCGGTAGAAAAATCGTTTCTGTAAATGGAATGACACCTGTTAAATTATAGATAGGTTCCGGAAGACTAGCTTTGTTGGCTTGTAGTTGCGCAGCTGAAGAACTAATACCCAGTGCCCACGTTGCACCCATACCAATAATTGCCGCGGCAGCCGCAGCGCGGTAGTCCATATTCAGCTCTTTGCGGTGTGCCAAAGCAATGACCAATAGAGCCGTGAGTACAGTACTCATTGCCCAGTTAATCAAAGACACCAATAAGCTGACCGTGGCAACCAAAACAATTGCACCACGTCCTGAATTTGGAATTTTAGCCATGGATTGAATCAGCAGAGCAATTGGTTTTGAAACTGATACGACATAACCGACCACAATTAACATACACATTTGCATGGTAAAAGGAATCAAGCTCCAAAAACCATTACCAAATGAATTGGCGACATCTTGTACTGGTGCACCGATCCCTATTGCTGCAACGGCGACAATAAGAACACCGAGTAGGGCGAAAATATAGGAGTCAGGAAACCATTTTTCTGACCAGTCACTTACTTTGAGTGCAAACCGTTGTAAAATATTTTGAGAATGATCCATAGCTAAAATCCTTTTGCCATTGGTTTAGATTTAAGATTTATTTTTACGACTTTTTTAAATGATGATGTTTAAACTTATATTATTTTTAAATGCTGTCGTTTCAGTAAAATTATGATTGTTTTGAATCGTTGATCTTTGAGCAATTTATTCTGTACTAAAATTCATGTGTGATAAATTATGGTTAATCGTCCATGAAAGCTGCTCATCATCAACATATCACATTATGAAATACTTCATTTTGCTTCAATGATTTGAGTTATGAATAAATTGAGAGCTGAACACGGTTCATGGATGTATCTGTTTAAGTTTAATAGACTTCTTTCAAAAGTCATTATTCATACATCAGACTCATCATGAATTTTCCCTCATCCTAACCTTCTCCAAAAGGGAGAAGGGATTTTTACCTATCAATGTATGGCCACTCAATAGTCATTTTTCGACTTATGACAGAGATCTCATCATTAAACACCCCAATAAACGGCGTTAATATCAAAAAATCGCATTCTTAATCTGTTATTGAATGAGAGCTACACCTGTAACTTTTTGAATCTCATCAAAACTGACATCCTGAGCAAGTTCGACCAGTTTGACGCCTTGTTGCGTGATGTCGAGCACTCCTAAGTCGGTGATAATACGGTGGACTACACCTTTACCTGTAAGTGGCAGTGCACATTGCTCAACAATTTTCGGAGTACCATCTTTCGCTGAATGCTCCATGAGTATCACCACTTTTTGTACGCCTGCAACTAAATCCATGGCACCGCCCATACCTTTTACTTTCTTACCAGGAATCATCCAATTGGCTAAATCGCCTGATTGAGAAACTTCCATTGCACCCAATATGGCGATATTGACATGGCCACCGCGAATCATCGCAAAAGAGTCTGCACTGGAAAAAAATGATGCACCTTTGCGTGCGGTTACTGTTTGCTTACCCGCATTGATCAGATCTGCATCTACAGTGGCTTCAGTTGGAAATTCACCAATGCCCAATAAGCCATTTTCAGATTGTAGCCATACATTTATATGTTCAGGAATATAGTTTGCGACTAGGGTCGGTAATCCAATCCCTAAGTTGACATAGAAACCATCTTCGAGTTCTAAGGCAGCTCGTTGTGCCATTTCATTACGCGTCCAAGCCATGATTTATGCCTCCACCTTTAAAGTCATTTGTTCAATTCGTTTTTCAGGGTTTTTATTTAAAATAATTCGATTGATATAAATTCCCGCTAAGTGGATTGAATCTGGATCTAAATCGCCAATTTCAACAATTTCTTCAACTTCAGCAATGCTAATTTTCCCCGCCATAGCACAAACAGGATTAAAATTTTGTGCTGTTTTACGAAAAATTAAATTGCCTGCTTTATCTGCCTTATAGGCTTTGATCAAAGCAATATCTGCTGTTAAAGACTCTTCTAATATGTATTCTTTTCCATCATATTCACGAGCTTCTTTTCCTTCAGCAATCAGTGTTCCAACCCCTGTTTGAGTGAAGAAAGCGGGGATACCTGCACCTCCAGCACGGAGCTTTTCAGCCAAAGTGCCTTGTGGTGTGAGTTCTACTTCAAGTTCACCATTTAAATATTGGCGTTCAAATTCTTTGTTTTCGCCCACATAAGATGAAATCATTTTTTTAATTTGTTTGGTTTCAAGTAAAAGTCCCAATCCGAAACCATCTACACCTGCATTATTTGAAATACAGGTTAGATCTTTGGCTCCAGTGTCTTTCAAGGCGGCAATAAGTGCTTCGGGAATGCCACACAATCCAAAGCCACCGACAGCCAAAGTTTGACCATCTTTAACGATATCTTTCAGTGCTTGTGCGGCACTGTCATAGAATTTATTTGACATTGAACACCTCATTTTAATTTTTACTTTGAGCCAAATACCATTTCAGCATTCGGTGTGATCACTAAGCTGTTTTAAATCACTTTATTTTGCCAATAAGCATTGGCGTAGTTGGATGGGTTATTGCGCTGTAGTACTTGGCTTATATTTTTTGAAGCAAGCATCAGTGCATCTAAATTAACGCCCGTTTCAAATCCCATTTTTGAAAGCAAGTAAAATAAATCTTCTGTTGATACGTTTCCAGATGCACCTTTTGCATAAGGACAACCACCAAGTCCAGCGATCGATGCATCAAAGATTCGAATGCCTTGTTGCAGAGATTGATAAATATTGGCAATCGCCATGCCATAAGTATTATGAAAATGTCCAGCTAGAGACTGAGCATCGATTTGTGTCAAACACGCATCCCAAACTTTGGCAACACGATCTGGCGTAGCTGTCCCAATCGTCTCACCTAAAGACACTTCATAACAGCCCATATCGAGCAGTCTTTTAGACACCTCAGCGACTTTCTGTGGATCAATGGCACCTTCATATGGACAATCCACGATACAGGAGACATAACCGCGGACTTTGATGTTGTGGAGTCGAGCATGGCGAATAACATCTGCGAATTTATCGAAACTTTCATCGATACTGCAGTTAATGTTTTTACGGGTGAAACTCTCAGAAGCGGCAGTAAAAACGGCAACCTCTTTACATCCAACCGCCAACGCAGACTCAAAACCTTTCATATTCGGAGTGAGTAAACTCAATTGAATATCATTGTCCTGAGGTAAGTCTGCAAAAAGCACATCGCTGTGTGCCATTTGCGGCACCCATTTGGCAGACACGCAGGATCCAACTTCAATATTTTTCAGACCTGTTTTCATTACGTCCAAAATTAATTGACGCCGATCTTCGAGTGTTAAAGGTGTTTTTTCATTTTGAAGACCATCGCGAGGACCAACTTCAACGATTTTTACAAAATGATTTGAATCTGATGCATTTAAAGATGTCATGCAACCTCCTTTGTGAGCGCCTGAAACTCCACCAGCTCATCACCAGCCTTCACTTGATCACCTTGTTGGAAATAGGCAGCCACAACGACACCATCAAATGGCGCACGAATCGAATACTCCATTTTCATTGCTTCTAAGGTGAGTAAAACCTCATCTTTTTTAACAGTTTGATTGGCGGTAACAAAAACCTGTGTAACCGCACCCGGCATTGGCGCTTTTAAATTTGACTCATTGCCTTGACTTTCGTCCGCTAAATAATTGGTTTTTAAATGCTTAAAAACATAGGTTTTACCGTCTTTAAATAATGAAATTCCCTCTTGGCTACGGCTAAAGCTTAATTTGTAGAGTTGCGTGTCAGATTGAATCTTAATCAGATTTTTATTGATGAATTCACCTGAAATATTAAAATTCTTTCCATTTAGACAGGCTGAATAGCCATGTCCGTTGGTACTAAATTTAAGCTCAAGGGGTTGTTCATTATGTTCAAATTTAATGGTGTAATTACTTTTGATATTGCTACGCCAAATCGGCTTTGCTTTCCACACAGGATGATCAAACTCTTTGCTTACAGCTAAGCGAGAGAGCAGTTCAGTCAATCCAGCAGCAATAATCAATTGCTCAGAAGTTTCAGTTTTCTGCTGGAAAAGAAACTCATCTTCACGTTGAATTAAATTGGTGTCTAAATCGGCATATTTAAACGATTCGCATGTGACTAAACGATCTAAGAAGGCAATGTTGTTACCTAAACCTTCAACATGAAACTGACTCAAGGCATGATGCATTTGCACTAAAGCTGCTTCGCGATTTTCTCCCCAGACAATCAGCTTCGCGATCATCGGATCATAAAACGTCGATATTTCATCACCTTCAACGATACCACTATCAATGCGGACACACTGATTTTGTTCTGGATAGTGTAGATAGTGAATACGACCAATCGCAGGTAAAAAACCTTTTTCTGGTTCTTCAGCATAGACACGTGCTTCTAAAGCATGACCATGAATCTTTAATTCAGATTGTTGCTTCGGTAATGGCTCGCCATACGCGACACGGAGTTGCCATTCAACCAAGTCTTGACCTGTAATCATTTCAGTCACAGGGTGTTCTACTTGTAAGCGTGTGTTCATTTCCATGAAGTAGGCTGTACCATCTTGCTCCACAATAAACTCAACGGTTCCAGCACCCACATAGTCAACAGCTCGTGCAGCATCAATCGCTGCTTGACGCATCGCCTCAAGCTTAGGTTCTGACATTTTTGGTGCTGGTGCTTCTTCTAGCACTTTTTGATGACGGCGCTGTACTGAACAATCACGTTCGAAGAGATGTACATAATTACCGTGTTGATCACCAAAAACTTGCACTTCAATGTGACGTGGATTCACCACATAGCGTTCAATAAGGACATCGTCATTACCAAAACTTGATTTTGCTTCGCTCTTGCACGAATTCAATGCTGCGATCAGGTCTTCACTTCGTTCTACCAAGCGCATACCTTTACCGCCACCACCCGCACTGGCTTTGATCAGAACAGGATAGCCAATGGCGTCTGCTTGTTGTTTTAAAAATTCAGCATCTTGATTACTGCCGTGATAACCCGGTGTTAAAGGCACTCCCGCTTTTTCCATCAAGGTTTTGGAAGTGGCTTTTAAGCCCATGGCTAGAATCGCGGCTACAGGTGGTCCAATGAAAATAATATTATTTTTTTCGCACGCTGCAGCGAATTGATCATTTTCAGATAAAAAACCATAACCTGGATGAATGGCTTCTGCACCTGTGCTTAAAGCCGCTTGAATAATACGATCTGCTTGTAAATAACTGAGTGCAGCAGGGGATTCACCAATATAAATCGCTTCATCAGCTAATTTCACATGTTGAGACTGAGCATCAGCATCTGAATAAACGGCAACAGTTGCTATGCCGAGTTTTTTTGCACTTCGAATCACACGGCAGGCAATTTCACCACGGTTTGCAATGAGAATTTTATTAAACATAGAAAGATCCTTATCCTTGTGTTGCCGTGTTAAGCCACGGTCTTAATCCAACTTGGACTTTGTTTATTTAAAAAAGCATTTAATCCGTTTTTAGCTTCTGAGCCTTGACGAACTTGCGCAATATGTTGAGCAGTCTTAAGCAATAATTGTTCACTCAGTTCTTGTTGGTCGACTAAACGTATCAATTGTTTAGAAGACGCTTGGGCTTCTGGTCCACCCAAAAGAATCGCTTGAACAATTTCATTCACTTTTGCATCCAGTTGTTCTGGTGAACAAACCTCATGTACTAAGCCAATTTTTTCAGCTTGTTCAGCACTTATCCGTTCTGCTGTTAAAAAGTAACGTGAAGCTTGTCGTGCACCTATAGCTCGTATCACATAAGGGCTAATGGTTGAAGGTGCTAAACCGAGACGAACTTCCGAGGTTGCAAATTTCACGTCTGTACTGGCTATACAAATATCACAAGCTGAAGCTAAGCCCATACCGCCTCCAAAGGCAATACCATGTACACGTGCAATTGTGGGTTGTTTAAGGTTGGCTAAAGCCTGCAGCATTTTTGCAAGTTTTAAGGCATCTGCTTCATTCTCTGATGTGGAGGCTTCACCTGCTTGCTTCATCCAATTTAAATCTGCACCTGCAGAAAAGCTTTTGCCTCGTCCAGCAAGAATAACCACACGGATATCATCGCGTGTATTCAGCGCAGTAAAGCAGGCATCCAATTCCTCAATGACTTGAGTATTAAAGGCATTGTGTAACTCTGCACGATTAATCCAAACAGTGGCTACTTCTGCATGTTGTTCAAGTTGCAAAAATTCATAGCTCATGGTCTATCTCCTTACATACGGAACACACCGAATTTAGTCGGTTGAATGGGAGCATTTAAAGCAGCCGCTAAGCTTAGACCTAATACATGGCGTGATTCTGCAGGATCAATAACACCATCATCCCATAAGCGTGAAGATGCATAATAAGGATGTCCTTGTTTTTCAAATTGATCACGATAAGGTTGCTTAAATTGATCTTCTTCTTCAGCTGACCAAGTTTCACCACGTTGCTCGATTTGATCGCGTTTAATGGTAGAGAGAACACTTGCTGCTTGTTCACCACCCATCACCGAAATACGTGAATTCGGCCAAGTCCATAAGAATCGAGGTGAATAAGCGCGACCACACATGCCGTAGTTCCCCGCGCCAAATGAACCACCCACCACCAACGTGATTTTAGGTACATTCGCTGTTGCTACAGCCATAACCAGTTTGGCACCATTTTTGGCGATACCTTCATTTTCATACTGACGACCGACCATAAAGCCAGTGATATTCTGTAAAAATAAGAGCGGAATATTACGTTGTGTACATAGCTCAATAAAATGCGCGCCTTTTTGAGCAGACTCTGAAAAAAGAATGCCATTATTGGCAATGATGCCAACGGGCATACCGTAAATTTTGGCAAAACCAGTGATCAGGGTTGTGCCATATCGCGCTTTAAATTCATCGAGTCGAGAACCATCTACAATTCGTGCAATCACTTCACGAATATCAAATGGTTTGCGTGCATCACTTGGAATTACGCCATAGAGTTCTTCAGCATCATATAAAGGCGCTTCTATTTGCTCAGTAAATGGCTTAGGTGTAATGTTGAGGTTTTTTACAATATTACGTGCAATCGCAATCGCGTGTTCGTCGCTCTCAGCAAGATGATCCGCAACGCCAGAAAGACGTGTATGTACATCACCGCCGCCCAAATCTTCTGAGCTTACCACTTCACCTGTCGCAGCCTTAACCAGCGGTGGGCCACCCAAAAAGATGGTGCCTTGATTACGGACAATAATTGTTTCATCAGACATAGCAGGGACATAGGCACCACCAGCAGTACAACTACCCATAACCACTGCAATTTGTGCAATGCCTAAACTCGACATGCGTGCTTGATTGTAAAAAATTCGTCCAAAATGATCTCTGTCTGGAAAGACTTCATCTTGCAGAGGAAGAAAGGCACCACCAGAGTCCACCATGTAAATACATGGTAAATGGTTTTGTTCAGCAATTTCTTGTGCACGTAAATGTTTTTTTACCGTCAATGGATAATAGGTTCCACCTTTGACCGTTGCATCATTGGCAACAATCATACAAGTAATGCCTTGTACTTGACCAATTCCTGCAATTACACCCGCAGCAGGGACATCATCTGCATAGACTTGGTAGGCAGCCAATTGACCAATTTCAAGAAAAGCAGTTCCAGCATCAATCAGTTGATCAATACGATCACGTGGGAGTAATTTCCCACGATCTAAATGTTTTTGACGAGATTTTTCACCACCACCTAATGCAATGGTTTGGGCTTTTTGCTTTAAATCATCAACCAAGCTCAGCATGGCTGTCTGGTTAATTTTAAAATCTTCACTTCTAATATTTAATTTACTTTGAATTTCATTCATCGTGAACGTCCTTGTATGACTAGGATTGACTTATTTGGTTTCGTTGAAAAGTTCACGACCAATCAGCATACGGCGAATTTCCGATGTGCCTGCACCAATTTCATAAAGTTTTGCATCACGCCATAAACGCCCCGTATCATAGTCATTGATATAACCATTACCACCAAGCGTTTGAATTGCTTCACCTGCCATCCATGTGGCTTTTTCAGCAGAGTAGAGAATTGCACTGGCAGCATCTTTACGTAGACCACGGTCATGATCTGCTTGATCACATGCAGCACCTACGGCGTATACCAGTGCTTTACATGCAAGCCAGGTAGAATACATATCTGCAATTTTGCCTTGCATGAGTTGAAATTCACCTAAGCATTGTCCAAACTGTTTGCGTTCATGAATATATGGAATCACGGCATCCAAACAAGCATCCATAATGCCCAATGGACCACCACTTAATACTGCACGCTCATAATCCAAGCCGCTCATCAATACTTTCGTACCATTGCCCACACCACCCATGACATTTTCTTTGGGTACTTTGACGTTGTCGAAGAAGAGCGGATAAGTATTTGAACCCCGCATTCCCAATTTGTCTAAATGTGATCCATGGCTAAATCCGTCCATGTCTTTTTCAACCAAAAAGGCTGTCATGCCTTTCGCACCGGCCTGAAGATCGGTCTTTGCGTAAACAACGAGGACATCGGCATCACCGCCATTGGTGATCCACATTTTTGAGCCATTGAGAACAAAGTGATCACCATGATCATCTGCGCGTAATTTCATGCTGACAACATCTGAGCCTGCATTGGGTTCAGACATTGCCAATGCACCGACAAATTCACCAGAAATTAATTTAGGTAAATATTTCTGTTTCTGTTCTTCAGAACCATTACGGTTGATTTGATTAATGCAGAGGTTGGAATGCGCACCATAAGACAAACCAATAGAAGCAGAAGCACGGGAAATTTCTTGCATGACGACGATGTGAGCAAGATAACCTAGATTTAAGCCCCCATATTCTTCACTCACGGTCAGACCCATCAATCCCATATCACCAAACTTCTTCCATAAATGGGCAGGGAAAAGATTGTCCTTATCGACTTGTTGCGCAATCGGTGCAATTTCTTTAGCGCAAAACGCCGCAACAGAATCACGTAGGGCAATTAAAGTCTCATCTAGTCCGAAGTCGATGCTGTGTAAATTCATTTTTTCATTCATCCTAAAAGTTCTATTTTTATTTACTAGAAGCAAATTTCCTGTGCTTAGAAACTACAATACATTTATTTTTTAAAAAAGTGAATACATATTCAGAAAATGATTTATAATTCATTTTAGTTGATTAGGCAGACAATTATGAGCTATAAAAGATCATCCTTAATGCAAGAGCGCATGGAGCAAAATCGTCAATCGATCTTGCAATCTGCGAGAGAACTCATTGCTGAAGGGGGTTTTAAAGATGCACAAGTTCAAGCAATAGCGGATAAATCGGGCGTTTCGAGCGGTTTGGTATATCGTTATTTTGAAAATAAAAATCAGATCCTGATCGAAGTGCTTTCACATGCGATTACAGGTGAGGTGGATATTTTAAATAATATCGCGCGAACGGATTTAAGCGCGGCGCAAAAATTACATAAAGCGGTTACGACATTTGTTAAACGTGCATTGAATAGTCCTCAATTGTCTTATTCACTCATGTTTGAACCTGTCGACCCAACGATTGAACATGAGCGGTTTCGCAGTAAGCAGCTCATTAAACAGTCGATTAAAGAAATCCTTGCAGAAGGAAAAATCAATGGAGAGTTTGGTTTCGAAGATTTAAATACCGCAGCACTGTGTGTCGTGGGTGCCATGACATTCGTGGTGATAGAACCTTTGAATCCATCTCGTAATATCATGTTTGATGACAGTTATAAGGGTTACTTCGTGAAGCAAATTGCAGATTTTTGTGTGAATGCAGTCATATCAAAGGGAGAGTAAGAGGATCTATTCATACACAAAGGATGTTGTTTTGAATAAGTAGTAATCGCGTATAGCTAAAATTTGAATGTAAGAACAGTAATAAAAAGAGAATCAAGGAGTATGATTCAATGACGCAATTACGACTGAGTTATGCCTATGGCACCAGTAGCCAACCTTTACTGGGAATGACCATAGGGGATAAGTTTGATCAAGCGTGTTTACAATATGCAGATCAGGATGCCGTGGTGAGTGTTCATCAAAATATCCGTTTAAGCTATCGACAACTGCATGAAAAGGTCAATGCTTTTGCCTGTCAGCTATTAAAACTCGGATTAAAAAAAGGTGATCGTCTTGCGATATGGTCACCAAACTGTGTGGAATGGACGATTACCCAGTTTGCTGCATTCAAAGCAGGCATTATTTTGGTCAATCTCAATCCTTCTTACAAAAGCAGTGAACTTGAATTTGTTTTAAACAAAGTGGCCTGTAAAGGATTGGTCATTGCTTCCTCCTTTAAAAGCACTGATTATCAAGAAATTTTATATAAAATTGCGCCAGAGCTTTCTCAAGCAACAGATAAAATTTTAGAATCCGCTCGTTTACCGCATTTGAAAATAGTCATTAAAATAGATGATGAGAATCATGTTGGTTTTCATCGTTTCGCGGACTTGATGCCTACACCCACAGACACAGAATTAAAAGACTTAGAAAAATTATCCAGTGAATTACAATTTGACGAAACCATCAATATCCAATTTACCTCAGGCACGACAGGCAACCCGAAAGGCACGATGTTAACCCACAACAATATCCTGAATAATGGATATTTTGTGGGAGAGGCGATTCATCTCACACCACAAGATCGAGTCTGTATCTCTGTGCCTCTGTTTCATTGCTTTGGAATGGTGATGGGAAATTTAGCCTGTATTACACATGGCTCTGCGATGATTTATCCAGCTGCTGTTTTTAATCCCTTAGAAAGTTTAAAAACAATTGAAAAAGAGAAATGTACAGCAGCCTATGGTGTCCCCACCATGTTTATTGCGATGCTGGAACAAGAACAATTTGATGACTTTGATTTAAGCAGTTTGAGAACCGGCATTATGGCTGGAAGTCCTTGTCCGCGTGAAATCATGCAGCGTGTGATAGATCGCATGCATATGAAAGACATTACTATTTGCTACGGAATGACAGAAACAGCACCTGTAAGTGCGCAAAGTTCGACGACAGATTCTTTGGAGCAAAGAGTCAGCACCGTTGGGCGAGTACATCCACATATTGAAATTAAAATTGTTGATGAACAAGGCAAAGTTGTGCCTAGAGGAAAGCTAGGAGAACTTTGTGTGCGCGGCTATTCAGTTATGCTGGGTTATTGGGAAGACGAAGAAAAAACCCGTGAAGTAGTCGATGTCGCGAAATGGATGCATACGGGTGATATCGCGGAAATGGATGACTTTGGTTTTATCAAAATCAAAGGACGTATTAAAGACGTCGTGATCCGTGGTGGAGAAAATTTATTCCCCAAAGAAATTGAAGATTTCTTATATAAACACCCCGATGTTTCTGATGTTCAAGTTATTGGCTTACCAGATGCTCGATACGGTGAAGAACTGTGCGCATGTATTATTTTGCATGAACATCATCAAGTAACCGAAGACTGTATTCGTGCCTACTGTAAAGAGCATATTTCGCACAATAAAGTTCCACGTT
>JAHLFF010000038.1 GCA_018883945.1 Candidatus Acinetobacter avistercoris | reverse complement strand
ATATAATTTTTATCTGATCTAAAGGTTTCTTAGATTGTTGATTTTTATTTAATTTAAGCATTAGTTTAATAATTTATAGAATAATTGTGCCTTATGCAATTAAAATAAAACATTGTTAATTAAAGTATTGGAATAAAAAAATGATGAATATTAGAACAATATTGGCTGGAAAGTGTGTGCAGGATTAAGATCAATATAGGGTAAAAATATTTTTAAAAACGAAAATAGATTCATAAAATGTAACTACATTTAAGTATCGGCTTTTTTTGTAAGTGGTTTGTGTAATAGAATTAATATATCTTATGAACAAATCAATAAAAAAAGAGACGCTTAAAAGGCATCAATATATTAAAAATAATTAGTGAAAAGTAGAATAAAAATATTAAAGGGTATTTAAAATGGTGATGAAAATATTAGTGACTGGTGGAGCCGGTTTTATTGGATCTGCTGTCATCCGGCATCTGGTCAAGGAGACTGAACATCAAGTCTTAAATGTTGATAAGTTAACTTATGCGGGTAATCTAGAATCTTTAATTTCTATATCGGATCACCCACGTTACCATTTCTCTCAAACTGATATTTGTGATCATGCAGCTTTAACACGATTATTTGCAAGCTTTGAACCCGATGTGGTCATGCATCTAGCGGCAGAGTCTCATGTGGACCGATCCATCGATGGCCCGGCCGAATTTATTAAAACAAATATTGTCGGTACCTATACCTTATTAGAAGCTGCACGAAAGTATTGGCAAAAGCTGCCTGAAATTAAAAAATCCAGATTCAAATTCCACCATATTTCAACAGATGAGGTCTATGGAGATTTGGAAGGCACAACCGATCTGTTTGCAGAAACCACACCTTATTTGCCAAGTTCACCTTATTCGGCCAGTAAGGCCAGCTCGGATCATCTGGTGCGTGCTTGGCATAGAACTTATGGTTTGCCAGTCGTGGTCACAAACTGTTCCAATAACTATGGACCTTATCATTTTCCTGAAAAACTGATTCCTTTGATGATCCTCAATGCTTTGGAAGGGAAGTCCTTACCAGTGTATGGTAACGGTCAGCAGGTTCGAGACTGGCTTTTCGTAGAAGACCATGCCCGCGCTTTATATCAGGTTGCGACTCAAGGCATTGTAGGTGAGACCTATAATATTGGCGGATGGAATGAAAAACAAAATATAGACGTGGTAAAAACCATCTGTCAGATTTTAGATGAATTAAAACCTCAACTGAATGGGGAACGTTATGAAAGCCTCATCACTTTTGTTAATGATCGGCCTGGACATGATCTGCGCTATGCCATTGATGCATCAAAAATTGAACGGGAACTGGGGTGGAAGCCACAGGAATCATTCGAGACCGGTATCCGTAAAACTGTGAAGTGGTATCTGGATAATCTGACATGGTGTCATCGCGTTCAGGATGGTTCTTATCAGCGTGAACGTTTAGGGGAGGCAGTCTAATGGCTAGCACAACCAAGGGGATTATTTTAGCCGGTGGTTCGGGCACACGTTTGCATCCTATTACCAAAGGCATCTCGAAACAGCTACTTCCGATTTATGACAAACCGATGGTTTATTATCCATTATCTGTCCTGATGTTAGCCGGTATCAGTGACGTTCTGGTTATTAGTACGCCAGAGGATATTGAGGGGTTTAAGCGTTTATTAGGAGATGGTTCACAGTTTGGCATGGAGCTGAGTTATGCAATTCAGCCTCGCCCTGATGGTTTGGCACAAGCCTTTATCCTGGGCGAAAAATTTATTGGCCAAAGCAATGTATGTCTGGTGCTGGGCGATAATATTTTCTACGGGCAAGGTTTTACCCCTATGCTACGTCAAGCTGCAGCACGGCAAAAAGGAGCAACGGTATTTGGTTATCAGGTGAAAGATCCTGAGCGCTTTGGCGTGGTGGAATTTGATGAACAGCACCGTGTGATTTCAATTGAAGAAAAACCGAAACATCCTAAATCTAACTTCGCCGTAACTGGCCTGTATTTTTATGACAATGATGTGATTCAAATTGCCAAACAGGTACAACCCTCCGAACGGGGTGAGCTGGAAATTACCTCGATTAATCAGGCATATCTGGAACGAGGTGATTTAAATGTTGAATTGTTGGGGCGTGGGTTTGCCTGGTTGGATACAGGAACACAGGGCAGTCTGCTTGAGGCAGCTCAATTTGTAGAAACTATTGAAAAACGTCAGGGTTATAAAGTGGCCTGCCTGGAAGAAATTGCATTGAATAATGGCTGGCTGAGCAGAGAGGAAGTTTTAGCGATTGGTCAAACAATGAATAAAAATGGCTATGGACAATATCTGATTTCTTTAGTGGGGTAATAACGATGAATCTTATCGAATGGATAGAATTACCTAATCTGGGAGATCATCGTGGCAGCTTGGTGGTCGCCGAAGCTAATCGGAATGTTCCTTTTAGTATACAGAGGCTCTATTATATTTTCGGTGCTCAGCCTGATGTTCCTCGTGGATTTCATGCACATAAAGACCTTCAACAAATTGCTTTTTGCATTCAAGGCAGTTGCAAAATGCTGATGGATAATGGCAAAGAAAAGCTAGAGGTCTTAATAGGTCAGTCTAATAAAGGATTATTTATCCCGCCAATGGTTTGGCATGAGATGCATGATTTTTCCAAAGATTGCATATTGCTGGTATTGGCAAGCGATTATTATGATGAAAGCGATTATATCCGCAATTATGACCAGTTTTTAAAAGAACTGCATAAGACCTGTACGCAATAGTGAATTAAAATAATAGCATAATAAAAAACAGGGTTTTAAATAATAATAAATATTAAGGAGATGTATGAGATGATTAAGCCGCTTACATCGTTGCGTATGTTTTTTGCGCTATTTGTTTTTCTGAGTCATTTGGCTTTTCTCAAAAATGACACATATTATGCAGATGTTTTTAATAATATTTTTAATGAAGGATTTTTAGGTGTCAGTTTCTTCTTTATATTAAGCGGATTTATTTTAGCCTATAACTATAGAGAAAAATTTCTCACTGGAAGTATTTCAAAAAAAGAGTTTTATATTTCTCGCTTAGCACGGGTATATCCGGTACATATTGCAACTACGGTGATTGTGCTTCTATTAACCTTTATCCAGTATGGACAAGGGTGGGAATACCTGTTTCAGCATATTTTTCTGATGCAAAGCTTTTTTCTGGAAGAAAATATTCATTTTTCATTAAATTCTCCTTCCTGGAGTATTTCTGATGAAATGTTCTTTTACTTACTTTTTCCCTTTGCACTTTTAATGTCTGAAAAATTAAGAGGCTATATTTTTATTTTGTATTTTATAGGTATTTTACTATTAAATTTTCAGCTGGATAAAAATCAGAATCACTATTGGTTATATATCTCACCATTTGTGCGTTTTTCTGATTTTTTACTGGGCATGGTCCTGTTTGATATTTTTGAAAAAATAAAATTAAGTTACTCTAAAATAAACCGATCTGTTTTCGTTATTGAAATTGCAGCAATTTTTCTTTTTGTTCTATTCTTTGTATTTCATGATGATATCAATATAAGTTACAGGTATTCTATTTACTACTGGCTACCGATGGCAGCTATTATCCTTGTTTTTGCATTATCTCATGTTGCAAAGGAAAAGAGCATTATTACTAGATTTTTATCAAGTAAATATATGGTACTAGCGGGTGAAATTAGTTTTTCTTTTTATCTGCTACATGTTTTAGAAATTCAAGTTTTAAATTATATAAAAAAGCTACTGTCATTCGATATAGATTTAATGCTGTTTTCAGGAATTATTTTTATAATCACCTTGATCGCTAGTTTTTTAATGTATAAATATATCGAAAAACCTCTCAATAGGAAAATGAAACAATTTTTATTAGAACCAGGTTTTAAATCTAAGAGTTATGAACTAAATAAATAAACTTTAATTTTAATAGAATTGAAATTAAAAAATAAATAAAAAAATGATGTGAGATTGATAAGAATGATTCCTTTTCTTGATCTAAAAGCAATAAACGCGCAATACCGTGAAAAACTTATCACTGCTTGTACGCAGGTCATTGATTCAGGCTGGTATATATGTGGCAAAGAATTAGAAGAATTTGAACGAAATTTTGCAAACTATTGTGGTACACAGTATGCCGTCGGAGTGGCGAATGGACTGGATGCACTTATTCTGACCCTACGTGCATGGAAGGAATTGGGAAAACTTCATGAGGCAGATGAAGTCATTGTGCCTTCAAATACCTATATCGCAAGTATTCTCGCGATTTCACAAAATAATTTAAAACCGGTGCTGGTCGAACCGGATATTCATACCTTTAATATTGATACTAAAAAAATTGAAGCAGCCATTACAGACCGAACCAAGGCAATTTTACCAGTTCATTTATATGGACAGCTTGCTGCAATGCCAGAAATTATGAGTATTGCCAAGAAATACCATTTACTGGTTTTAGAGGATTCAGCCCAAGCTCACGGTGCTGAAATAGGGGGTAAAAAAGCAGGAAATTGGGGAGATGCCTCAGGCTTTAGTTTTTATCCGGGTAAAAACTTGGGTGCATTAGGAGACGGAGGCGCGATTACCACCAACGATGCCGAGTTAGCCGATATGCTAAAGGCTATACGTAATTATGGTTCACATGAAAAATATAAAAATCTGGTACCTGGAGTAAATAGTCGCCTTGATGAAATCCAGGCTGCAATTCTAAATATAAAACTGAAATTTTTGGATCGGGAGAACCAGCATCGCCGTCAGATTGCAGATCTCTATTTAAAAGGAATTCAAAATCCGGCCATTGAGCTTCCACTCATAAATATAGACACGGAAACTTATACCCAGCATGTTTGGCATTTGTTTGTCATTCGAACCCGACATCGGGAAGAATTACAAAAATATCTGGCAGACCATGGGGTACAGACACTGATTCATTATCCGATTCCACCGCATAAACAACAAGCTTATAAAGAGTGGAATGACTTAAGTTTACCAATTTCAGAACAAATTCATGCCGAGGTCTTGAGCTTGCCGATCGGGCCTACTTTATCTGTAGATGAAGCAAAGCAGATTGTTCAGTTATGTAATGGTTTTCAAATATAGATGAATTTACTTACGACCAGCGTACTCAATAGTGTGGCGGTGTTGATTAAGACCCTAACCCTGTTTGTACTGAATAAAATTCTGGCTGTATATCTGGGACCGACTGGATATGCCGCTTTAGGACAATTTCAAAATTTTATTCAAATGGTGACCACTTTTGCGGGTAGCGCAATTAATACTGCCGTCATTAAATATACGGCCGAGTATCATGAAGACCAAAACAGACAACGTGCAATCTGGAAAACGGCAGGCAGTCTTGTTTTTCTATTCAGCCTGATTTTTGCAATACTAATTTTAATTTTCCAAAGCCAGCTATCACTGTATATATTTCATACTCTTGAATATCAAAATGTTTTCGTATGGTTCGCAGTATTTTTAGTATTTTTTAATTTTAATACCTTATTTTTAGCAATATTAAATGGCAAAAAAGAAATATTAAAACTGGTCATTGCCAATATTGCAGGCAGTTTATTCGCGCTTATTATTACCAGTATTTTGGCTATAAAATTACATCTATATGGTGCCTTGATTGCATTATCTATTTATCAGTCTATTGCATTTATAGTGACTTTATTTCTGTGTTATCGAGCGAAGTGGTTTAAATTTTCATCTCTGTTTGGAAAAATAGACCTCGAAATTACTAAAAAATTTAGTTCTTTTGTCTGGATGGCATTGGTGAGTGCAATCTGCGTGCCTTTATCGCAAATGCTGATTCGCGCCTATTTAAGCCAGGAGTTTGGCCTGGCATATGCAGGATACTGGGAAGCGATGATCCGTCTAAGTACCGTATACCTGATGCTGGTTACAACAATATTGGGAGTCTATTACTTACCACGTTTATCAGAACTCAAGATGCTTGATGAAATTAAGAAAGAAATCTATTTAGGCTACAAGTTCCTGTTTCCACTGGCTGTGGCAGGCGGAATCATCGTTTTTGTGCTACGTGATTGGATTATCAACGTATTGTTCAGTCCCTCTTTCGCACCCATGCAAAGCCTGTTCTTTTGGCAAATGATGGGTGATGCATTAAAAATAGGGAGCTGGATACTTGCTTATTTAATGTTAAGCAAAGCCATGACCAAACTGTATATTTCTACAGAAATTATATTTACTGTGTCCCTTCTGGTTTTGACTTATGTATGTACCCAGGTTTTTGGATTTGAAGGGGTTTCAATTGCTTACCTGGTAAATTACGGGATATATTGGATAGTTATCAGTTTATTTATATTTAAACCATTAGAATAAAAAGAGATATAATATGAAAATTGAATACCCTTTAATTTCTATCATTATACCAAGTTATAATCATGAGAGATTTGTGTGTGACAGTATCCGGAGTGTCATTGACCAGTCGTATCAGAATATTGAGTTAATTGTCATTGATGATGGATCTACAGATTCTTCCGTAGAAAAAATCCAAGAACTGATTCCGCTCTGTGAAAAACGATTTACCCGATTTGAGTTTAGACATCGACCCAATCAGGGCTTGAGTGCAACCTTGAATGAAGCATTAGAATGGACACAAGGAGAATATTTTTCTTCTCTGGCTTCAGATGATATAATCTTAAAAGATAAAATAAAAATACAATCCGAATTTTTAAACCAGAACAAAAATTGTATCGCAGTATTTGGAGGAGTGGCAGTTATTGATAATGATTCTAAGCTTGTTAAAAACAGGGTAAAAAAAAGACAAAGTTATAATTTTGAAAAAATTTTATTATTAGAACATGATTTGCCAGCTACGACCCAACTGATCCGATCTAAAGCTTTGAAAAAAATTGGCGGTTATGATGCTAAGGTAAAAATCGAAGATTGGTATATGTGGCTGCTTTTAGCACAGGAAGGGGAGTTATGTTATCTTCCT
>JAHLFF010000289.1 GCA_018883945.1 Candidatus Acinetobacter avistercoris | reverse complement strand
GCAATACTCATTTTGGCAGTTCCACCAAATAAAATGTCAGAGCCAATTAAGTTACTACTCATTCTCTGCACAATAAGTTCAATCGCACCACGATCACACAATTCAGAATTTGTTTCGCGCTGCTGATTTCTTTGATCACGAACTTCACATTGGGTTAAGTTACTGTTCGGGGTGGGACCGTTATTCACAATTAGAGAATCAGATAAACTTTTATCAGTAACTAAAAGGCGTGGTCTGAAATAACCTAAAGCTATATTGTCATATAGTTTAAATGGACAAAGAATGCCATTAGAAGAAATATCACATTTGCCTTCTGCTGTTTCAGACGCAATTAAATTGATCGTTCCCAAACTTTGCGACTTGATGCCAGCACAACCCACAGAATATAAATTATTGGTTAATTTCTCAGATGAATTGCCTGCAACAATCTTACAATCTTCATCGCCATTCTTTGCCAATATACTATTTGCTACGACTGCTTTCCCAAAAGGCGCATCAAAAATTAAGCCTTTATTATTTAAAATCATCGTGATGTTATTAATTTTGGTGCCATCCATCACTCGGACGATGTGAGCATTATTATTAAAAATAGTTGAATTTGAAATTTCACTTGTATACGCATCAGCTAAATTTTTTAAAACTGCCTCACTATATGCATCACGTGCATAGAACAATGATCCGTTGTTTGTTGATGCTGAATTGTCTCTGACCACTGAATAAAAAACTTTATAACGTGGCGATTCACTATAAATGACTGCACCTTGTTCAGCCTGATTGCCTTTCATGATTGTATTTTCAATATTCACGCTGCTTGTGGGTGCTTTATCTGCAGCATAACTACCAGCATCATAAATTGCGCCACCTTGTCTAGCCTTACCATTTAATAACTGAGAAAACTGTAAATTAAGTAATTCTTTGTTATAAATTAATCCGCCTTGATCTTTACAACGCGCTGCATCACAGCCCATCAAAGTAACTTCATTAATAGAAACGATAACCTGTTGATCTTTTTCATCGGAAGTCGTTGGTGCACTTCGCTCGATATAAAGAATTCGATCATTCCCGATCATTTTTAAAACAGCATTATTACGACCAAAAACATTATCGTTAAGATCTGCTTGATACTGGGTTCTGATGTTTAAGCTTTTTGAAATTGAGAGCTGACTGTTAAGACGATATTCTTTATTACTCAATATAATGGTTTGAGAAGCATCTTTTCCTCCACAGCCATTCAAACCTGATTCAGGACGACCTTTGTTAATATATTCAATCGCTTCACGTAAAGAACACTGATCATCAGCTTTAACAGCATCTTCAGTGGTTGTGACAACAATATCAGCACCAAATGCGTGACTTGCCAAAAAAAACATTAACATACCTATGCTTTTATTAAGCATTTTTATCTCCCTGATTTTATTCTTTATTTTTTTATAGCCTACAGTACTTTTGTTTTGCTATTTGTCCATTTTGCGTACTTTGTCACAATTTATTCTTTTACTCAATATCTTTTAGTAACCGAATATATTTTAGAATGACGCTTCATTTTATATCAAATATGTGATCAACATTATAAAAGCTGCTGAATGAGTGATTTTAAGAGATTAAAAACTTCTTATATTCAACAAAAATTCTTTTTATCAGTCACAAGGGTATTTTTATTTCAAATGATCAACGTTGATATTGATCAATCAATGCATAAATTTGCTTGATGGTTGAATTGGATAATTTAACTTTTTCACCTTGTAACATTTTTTCTAATTGATCTAAAGATCGTAACAAAGTACTGGTCTGTGTCGGACCATTCATCAGTAAGTATTCAGTGATTTGTGGGTCAAAATGAACCCCCTTTCGTTCTAAAACAGAGTAAAGCAATGATTGTCTATCTGCATAAGACTGACCACTCGGCACTTTAACACTCACAGCCTGAGTCAGTCGCGACTGTAGATCTGGTAACTCTAACTTTAATTCTATCGGTGCGAATCTTGATGAGAAGACCAATTGCCCGCCACCATCATTATTATTATTGATTAAATGAAATACTGCTTTCTGCCAATGTGGAACGCCGCTAATCGCCTCAATATCATCCAAAGCTACAAGATCATAGCGCTCCAATGAAGTAATCGCTTCAATGGGGGCATCGAGTAACTCGAGTAATGAAACCTTAATTGCAGATTTTCCGACTTCTAAAAAGGAATCACAAATGGCGGTGAGTAGATGACTTTTACCTGTTCCCGCACCGCCATATAAATAAAACCGATTTACCAAACCTGCATGTAATTGCCTCACTGCATCGATAACAGGTCCCCAACCCGGCCCAGAAAAATCACTGATTCTGGCATCCAGTTGAGGTTCTATATCAAGTTGCAATTGACGCATATAAGCTTTGATTCCTTAAAATTCTTAATGATCTTCAAGGTCAATCTTACTCGATTTTTCAGATGCTTGCTGATTATTTATAGAAGAATCTTTAATTTCAACATCAATATCAAATTGATCAGATTGGATACTAATTTCACTTGCTCCGACTTGTTCAACAACGACATTTGGCACAGCATAGAGCTGACTTTTTTCATAGCTATCTCGTAGATGTTTGAGCAATACCACAATCACTGCTGCAACAGGCAATGCAATCAACATTCCGAGAAAACCTGCCAATTGTGCCCCTGCCAATACAGCAAACACCACAGCGACTGGAGAAAGTCCAATTTTATCACCCAATAAGAAAGGTTGTAAGACATAGCCTTCAATCGCTTGGCCAATCATAAACACGACTAAGACCAGTGCCAGTTGCATCCAATCTAAGCCAAACTGAAAGAATGTTGCTATAACAGCTGCGATGATCCCTACAGCAAATCCTAAATAAGGAATAATGCTGGCCAATCCTGCGATCATCCCAATAATTAATCCCACTTCTAGCCCGATCAATTGTAAACCAACGGCATACACAATCCCCAGCAATACCATCACCAAAAACTGACCTTTGACAAATGCACCCAATACGCTGTGACATTCGCCAACAATTTGTAAAGTACTTTGTTCATATGGACGAGGGATGAGTCGACGTAAACTATCCAACATGCGTTTCCAGTCGAGTAAAAAATAGAACGCAATAATTGGAATTAATACTACTGTACCGCCAATTTGAATAAAGTTGAGACCCGATTGAGCTAACTTTAATGCCATAGCTTGAATGCTATCCGCACTGTAATTCGTTTGGACATAATCCATGACGGCTTTAGACAATTGATCAGTGTCTATTTCCATAGGCACCAGATTAAATGTCTGAGACAACCACGGTAAGAATGTGTAATTGAGCCAATGTATGCCTGCAGGAATACTTGATTTGGCATACATCAATTGTTGCCATACCAACGGCACTAAATACCAAAATGCCAACGTGACGATGACACCAATCCCTAAAAAAACCATCGTGATAGACAGCCAACGAGGCAATCCAAATTTGTGTAATTTATTCACCAATGGACTGAACAAATAGGCAATTAAAAATGCACCTACAAAAGGAATGACGACTGGTTTCAAAAGGTACAAAACCCAAAGAACAAGCGCAATCCCAGCAACAATAAAAATCCGTTTTAATGTACGATCTTGCATGCAGCATCGCCTTTTTATAAATGATTGGTTATTGAAATAAAAATATTTCGATAAAGATAGCATTTTAGTGCATAAATAACATATGAGTTTCGTATATTCAGGTATAATCGCCGCGCGAATGCGGAGACTTCATTATGAGCAACTCAACTTCTACCCCAAATACTGGTTTAAGCTATAAAGATGCAGGTGTCGACATTGAAGCGGGCGACTTATTAGTCGATCGAATCAAATCAGTTGCTAAGCGTACTTCTCGTCCTGAAGTGATGGGCGGTTTAGGCGGCTTCGGCGCTCTTTGTAAAATTCCTAAAGGTTATGAAGAGCCTGTTCTCGTATCTGGCACGGATGGTGTAGGTACAAAATTACGTTTAGCCCTTAATTTGAATCGTCATGACACGATTGGCCAAGACTTGGTTGCAATGTGTGTAAACGATCTTTTGGTATGTGGCGCTGAACCTTTATTCTTCCTTGATTATTATGCAACAGGTCATCTCAATGTAGATGTTGCTGCAAATGTTGTTACGGGAATTGGTGCGGGTTGTGAACTTGCGGGTTGTGCATTGGTTGGCGGTGAAACTGCTGAAATGCCTGGCATGTATGAAGGCGAAGACTACGATCTTGCAGGTTTCTGTGTCGGTGTCGTTGAGCAAAGCAAAATTATTGATGGTACCAAAGTTAAAGCTGGTGACGTTTTGATTGGTGTTGCCTCTTCAGGTGCACACTCAAACGGTTACTCTTTACTTCGTAAAGTATTAGATGTAAAAAATGTTGATTTGAATCAAATCATTGATGGTCGTTCACTTGCAGATGTTGCAATGGAACCGACTCGTATTTATGTAAAACCTATTCTTGAATTGCTCAAACATGTTGACGTTCATGCAATGGCACATATCACGGGTGGTGGTCTTCCAGGCAACTTACCACGCGTACTTCCAAACGGCGCACAAGCTGTTGTCAATGAAGCGTCATGGGAATGGCCTGAATTATTCAAACTCCTTCAACGCGAAGGTGGTGTTGAACAGTTCGAAATGTATCGTACATTTAACTGTGGTGTTGGCATGGTGATCGTGGTTGATGCAGCTGATGCAGACAAGACTGTTGAGCAATTAACAAATCTTGGTGAAAAAGCATGGAATATGGGTCATATCCAAGACAATGCTGAATCTGTAGCGGGTGCTGATGAAAAAATCCGTGTGATTTTCGCTTAAGTCTCCCATGATTAAAATTGCTGTTCTCGTTTCGGGCAGTGGATCTAACCTTCAAGCCTTGATTGATGCAAATCTATCAGGGCAAATTGTCGGGGTTATTTCAAATAAGCCTGAAGCCTACGCCTTACAACGTGCAAAAACTGCGGGTATTGAAACCGCTGTGATTGAGCACAAACAATATCCAAGCCGTGAAGCATTTGATGATGTTATGCATCAAAAATTGCTAGATTGGAATGTTGATTTGGTGGTTCTTGCTGGTTTTATGCGTATTTTAAGTGCTCGATTTGTAGAAGCTTGGCAAGGGAAAATGGTGAATATCCACCCTTCACTTTTACCCTATTATAAGGGCATGCATACGCATCAACGTGTACTGAATACCGGTGATGTATTACATGGTTGTACAGTGCATTACGTCACTGCTGAACTGGATGCTGGTCAAGCTTTGACACAAGCCGTACTAAAGGTAAAAGCAGACGATACTGTCGACTCACTCGCAAATCGTGTGCATGAACTTGAGCATCTGATCTATCCTCAGGCTGTGGAATGGATCTGTAATGGTACGATTCAACATACGCCACAAGGTGTATTATTTCGCAAAAAAACCATGAATGAACCGATTCAATTTTGTAAGTTCTAAATCTTATTCATTAAAAAACGTCTCTACTGAGGCGTTTTTTAATTCTCAATTAAATCATTTTCGTCATTAATTTTATAAATGGATATTCTTCAAGATTAAAAATGAATACAACTCAGAGATTTCAAACGACAATATTAATCACAATGAATAAAAGTAAAAATTTAGAATAGATTTCTTTTATAGTTCATTACTCACACAACATTCATTATGAGTATTCCCTCATCCTAATCTCACCCCAAAGGAAGAAGAAATTTTTACCTATCAATTTATTGCCATTCAATGATCATTTTTTGAAAAAAGTTGAATGTCGTTAATGTCACAAACAACATCAAAAACCGCATCAAAAAACAAAGTCAATAAATCGAATAAACGATTGAATTATTTTTCAAGGAAAATTGAGATTATTATTGAATAGTGATTTGATCCTAAATAAGGAATATTTTTATTTTGTTCAAGACATGATAAGAAAGCTTTATGGTGATAAAAATAACCGATCAAAGCAAAAATCAGAATAATTTACTTTTTAAGTGAGCACGTATCCATCAACGACGCTTAATTTCTAAAACCAAACGTCGCTAATAAATAACGTTATAAAGACTGAAGCAGTTTTTTAATTAACGCTGCAATTTCTGACGGACGTTCCAAAGGAAACATATGCCCTCCCTCAACAACAGTGAAAGGAATACCAAATTTCTTTTTAACTTGCTGTGGATATTTACGCGCTAAAAAAGGACCTTTCGACGCTACTAACAAATGCATCGGCACTTTTGGTTTTGCTTGAGATAACCACCACAAAGAAGGATTGGTTCTAAAAATCTCTACTTCAATCATTTTGGGGATCGTCAACTCGACCCCACCCCGTACATGATCGTCACTTAAGGCGAACTGAATATAATCATCAAAACACTGCTGATCAAATTCTTGATAAAAACCTTTTGGACGGAGTAATTCAGCCGCTTGTTCACGACTCTCCCAATGATCACGACGACGTAGGGACAAAGCCGCAGGCGACATAGTATCAATGGCCTTCAAACGCAAAGTTTTTGCAATATGCATAGCAAATGAATCATGCCCCATGATCAGAGGCGGATCGAGCATGATCATTTGCTCAAACAGCTCAGGACGATCCAGTGCAGCTTGAAAGGTTAATACTGCACCTAAGGAATGTCCCAAACCAATCACTTTACGTCCCTGAGCTTTTTGCACAATACTGTCAATGACTTGGTTCGTCATACTGTTCCAATGATTATCGACAGGATAGCGCTGATCATTGCCAATCAATGGAACATAAATAATGTCGTATACGTCAGCAAGAGAATCAAAAAGCTTTTGATAAACCTGCGACGGCACGCCATTGGCGTGTGCAAAATGAATCAGTGGTTTCATTGAATTTTTGTCGTTTGCTCGGTTTGGATTTGTTGTGAAATAGCGGATGCGATACCTTGACCAACACTGCTACCCATTCGATTCAAAACAGAATCAAAAGGACTGTACTGGATCGTGTAATTCACTGTTTTATCAGTTTTTAGTTCACGTTTCAATGTATTTAAGCTACCGATACGGTCAGCAATACCGAGTGCCACAGCCTGATCACCCGTCCAGAAAAGACCAGAAAATATAGCTGGATCTTGAGATTTTAGCTTAGTACCACGTCCTTTTTTAACCGCATCAATAAAGTGTTTATGAACATTATCTAATACGTTTTGAACATGCGCTTTTTGAGCAACATCAACGGGCTGAGTCATTGATAATAATGCTTTATTATCACCAGAAGTCATCGTGCGGTCTTCAACACCGAGCTTCTGCATTAAACCATTCACACCATAATTCGGCATGATCACACCAATTGATCCGACCAAGCTTGATGGATTAACAATGATTTCATCTGCAGCTGACGCAATATAATAAGCACCTGAAGCCCCTGTATCACCAATTACAGCATATAACTTTTTATCTTTGTGAACACTTTTCAAGTATTGTATTTCTTGCCAAATTTCATCAGATTGTACAGGTGAACCGCCTGGTGAATTGATATTCAATACCACGGCTTTACTTGATTTGTTCTCAAATGCTTTTTTCAGCGATTTTACCGTATCAGCGCTATTTACACTCTGTGAATCAGAGGCAATCGTGCCGACGATATCAACAATAGCCAAATGTGAGCCTGCTGTTGCTGAGCTATCAGTAGATGCTGTTTGACATCCTTTCATCATCAACAGAAGAATAAATAAAATATAAGCAAAGGTTAAGAAT